>CAKTKX010000026.1 GCA_934572365.1 uncultured Oscillospiraceae bacterium | reverse complement strand
AGATGATCAAGATCGGCCTGAAGATGCGGGGCGTGAACGCCGGCTACTGCCGCAAGCCCGTCATCAACGGTCTGCCTCAGGAGGACATGGATCGCCTGACCGCCGCCCTGAAGCATTACAACTACATTTAAGGAAACCAATCAAGTGCCTTTCATCCATGCTCTGCCCCCGCACCCCTTTCCGGGGGCAGAGCACGACCCCCAGCAATGCATGGAATTACGGCCTGGGCCGTGAAAATAAAAACCGGAACCATAAAATAAGACTGGAGGAACGAAAAAATGAAAAAAGCGATTAGTTTGCTTCTGGCGTTGGTCATGCTGTGTTCTCTGCTGGTAGCCTGCGGAAACGGCAAGACGACAGAGCAGCCTGCTGCATCCGCCGCAGGAGAAACCAAGGCGGAGGAAAAGCCGGCGGGTGACGCCGCTGCCCAAAAGACGACCATTACCGTCCTGCGTCCGGGCGATCAGGATAAGGTCGCCTCCTTCATGGAGCCTGCCGTTGAGGCCTTCGAGAAGGAAAATCCCGACATCCACGTTGAGATCATGTACGAATCCTGGCCCGGCTGGATCCAGACCTACCCGACTTATTTTGAAGCCGACACGCAGCCTGACGTCATCTTCTGGTGGGACAATAAGCTGCACGATTCCTCTGCCAATTCCCACCTGGTAAACCTGGCGCCCTATCTGAGCGACGAGCTGACCAAGAAGATTCCCGAGGGCGTGTGGAATCTGGTCGATCCCGGCGATATGGACGGACTGTACTACATCCCCAGCTCGGTGGATACGTTCGTTCTGTACTACAACAAGGACGTCTTCAAGGAAGCCGGACTTGACCCTGACGCACCTCCCACCAACTGGGACGAGCTGCTGAACGCGGCTAAGACCATCAAGGAAAAGACCGGTAAGCCCGGCATCGGCGTTCCCGCCATCAACGGCGCGGAAGTTCTGGAGGAGTTTGTCGGCTGCTTCCTGAACCAGGCCACCGACGCTCCCATTCTGGACAGCAACAGCATGCCTCTGTTTAACACCCCCGAGGGTCTGGAAGCGCTTAAATTCCTGGAGCAGCTGTGGCCCTACGTGCAGGAATCTCCCACCGAATACGGCCGCGGCGAGCTGCGTCCTCTGATGCGCGACGGTCAGGTCGGTATGTTGATCGAAGGCCCCTGGGCCGTGAGCACCATGATCGCCGGTTACGGGGAGGACTTCACCAAGGACGGCCCCGTAGGCATCGCGGAGCTGCCGGTCGGCCCCAACGGCAAGAAGATTACCTGGGCAGGCACCAACGGCTGGATCGCCACCAGAGAGTCCACCGCCGAGGCCTCCGCCAAGTTTATTGAGTACCTGATGAGCGACGAGGTTCTGAAGCAGCACCATCTGGTCTACGGCTCCGGTCCTCTGTACGCTTCCGAACTGGAGGATCCCGCATTCCAGCATGACTACTGGGATGTCTTCTACCGTGAGACTCAGGAATTCTCCCTGTTCGGTATGATCGGCAGAAACAGCGCCACTCCCGCCGCCTACTATACGGCGCTTGAGGAAGTCTGGCAGCAGTTCCTGCTGGGTCAGCTGGACGCCCAGGGCGCGATGGACGCCGCTGTCGCCGCTGTGGAGGGCGTTACCGCCAGAAACAGCTGAGATCGCAAGCCAATAGAATATCCAGCTTTCCCCTGACTTGAAACCGGTTTGTCCGGGCTGGTTGAAAAGCCAGCCCGGATTTCCCAATCTCCCAAATTGGAGGTATCTATTTTGAAAAAGTTACAGAGAAGAAGGATTCTGCTTTCCTTACTTCCGCTGGCGATCCTTCTCTGCTTCGTATACGGTTACTCTCTGGTCACGGTGCTGTTCAGCGCCTTCACAGGCTTTACCGGTTCCTCGGCAGGAAAGTTCGTCGGTATGAAGAACTTCCAGCTGATTTCCAAGGATATCTGGCCCACGGTCAAAATCACGCTTATCTGGACCTTTGGCTCCGTGCTGCCCGCCATGGTGGCGGGGCTTGCCCTGGCCGTTTTCTGCAACCGCAATTTTAAGGGGAAAAAAGCGGCGGTTTCCATCAATCTGATCCCCTATGCCATTCCTTTGATTATTGTCGCTTCCTGCTGGCGTTTTGTATACAATCCGGATTTCGGCGTCCTGAACGTTCTGCTCAGCAAGCTTGGCCTGATCGAGAAACCCATCAGCTTCCTGGGCTTTGATCTGGCGCTGCTGTCGGTTATCATTGCCCGTATCTGGCGGGCGATGCCCTTCGCGTTTATGAACTATTATTCGGCGCTGACCACCATCCCCAAGGATCTGTATGAGGCCGCCGCCATCGACGGCGCGTCCCCCTCTCAGGCCTTCTGGAATATCACCATGCCCCATTTGCGAACGACCACCTCCAGCACGCTGCTGGTGCTGACGGTGTGGACGTTCATGGTGTTCGACATCATCTTCGGCATGACCGGCGGCGGCCCCGTCAACGCGACGAAGACCCTTCCCATGCGCATCTATCAGGAGATGTTCGGCATGAAGAATCTGGGGACGGCCTCGGCCTGGTCGCTGATTGCCATCGGCGTATTGGTGATCATCACCATCCTCTACTGGAACATGGATAAGGAGGATAAGTCATGAGTAAGCCTTCTGCTGCCTTTAAGGTTATCCGCGGGGTTCTGTGCGCCATTTTCTGCGTGTTCGCGCTGCTGCCCGTGTATGCCGCTCTGATCGTCGCTCTGACGCCGTATGCCAATATGCTGGAGCCGCAGCTGTTTCCCCATTATTTTGCCATCGGCAACTTCTGGGAGGCGTCCCTGTCCATCGGCAGAAACGTGCTGAACAGCTTCCTGTATGCCGCCTTTGCCACTGTACTGACCACCGTGATTGCGGTGCCCGCGGCCTACTGCCTGGCACGGTATCGCTTCGCCGGACGGAAGGCAGTCTCCTTTGCCCTGATGCTGACGCAGATGATGGCGGGCATCGTGGTGCTGCCCACCCTGTATAAGATACTGAACGGCTTAGGGCTTCTGAACTCCAGAGCGGTTCTGGTCGTCGTGTTCGCGGCGTTCAATCTGGCGCTGGTGGTCACCATTTTGCAGGGATACTTTGCGACGCTGCCCACGGGCCTGGACGAGGCGGCGGCGATTGACGGCTGCAATTATCTGGACGTGCTGGTGCGGATCATTCTCCCCGTCAGCGGCCCCGGCATTGCGGTGGGCGCGATCTTCGTGTTCGTCAACAGCTACAATGATTTTGTGATTCCGCTGTTTCTGCTTTCCAACGCCAACCACTATCCGCTGACGCTGAAAATCTACTCCATGCTCAGCGATACCACCATCCGCTGGCACATCATGGCGGCGGCGTCTCTGATCGGGATTCTTCCTCCGGTGGCGCTGTTCACCTTCTTCCAGAAGTACATCATTCAGGGCGTCACCACAGGCGCAGTGAAGGGGTAAGGATTGCCATGGACTCTGTACTGAATGCGGCGGTGATCGGCTGCGGCGCGATTGCCCGGAAAAAGCACATCCCCCTGGCCGCCGCTAACCCGCATGTGCATATCAAGGCGCTTTGCAGCCGCTCCCGGGCGCCTGCGGAGGCCTGCAAGGCGGAGTTTGGCTGTGCGGATGCCGCTGTTTACGAGAATGCGGAGGACGTGTTTGCCAGAGACGACATTGACCTGGTCTTCCTGTGTACGCCCAACGACGCCCACGCGGACTATGCGGTAGGCGCGATGGAGAGTGGAAAGCACGTGATCTGCGAGAAGCCCATGGCTTCCCGCCTTGCCGACGCGGAGAGAATGTGGGAGACTTCTCAAAGGTGTGGGAAACTGCTCCACATTTCCTATCAGAACCGCTACACTGACCAGGCGCTGTACGCAAAGCGCCTGATCGACGAGGGCGTCCTGGGGGATATCTACTACGCAAAAGCCTACGCCTTGCGCCGCAGGGCGGTTCCTACCTGGGGAGCGGCAGGACGCAAATCCCAGGGGGGTGGGCCGCTGATGGACATCGGCAGCCACGCCATTGATCTGGCGCTGTGGCTCGGCGGCTGCTTTGTGCCGGAATATGCCATGGGAACTGCCTACGACTGTATCGGCCGAAGGGGAAGCGTGGCAAACGACTGGGGCGGCTGGAATCCGAAAGCATACGAGGTGGAAGACCTGGCCGTCGGACTTGTCCGGATGAAAAACGGCATGACCTTGTCTATCGAGGCGTCCTACGCCCTCAACGTGGTGGAGGAAAAGGAAGCCAGCGTGGATTTGTTCGGCACGTCTGCGGGGCTGGAGCTGCGCCAATCCGACGGCGTCGCCGTCGTGCAGGAGCTGGGAAACAGGATGGCCGTTTCCAGAACGGACATCCAGCACACCCTTCGCGGCCTGACCCCCGGCGCGGTTCCGAAAAGCCCATCCCAGCGGGAGCATGACGCAGTCATTGCCATGCTCTTAGACGGCGCGACGGTCGACCCGGCGGCGGAGCAGGCGCTGGCCGTTGCCAGAATCGTTGACGGAATATATCGGTCGGCGTCCGCCGGCTGCGGTATATCATACTGATCCCGCGGTTCGCCGCGGGGAAATTACAGGAGGCATCCATCATGCAGAAGTATCAGATACCTTGGGGACAGTGGTACGAGCAGTCCACAAGAACCCTGACGTTCCCGGATGACTGGGATGTACGCTACTGCGCCATGCAGCATCTGGAAACCCTGACCAAGGAGCAAATTCTCGATAAGATCGATCACCCCATCGGAAGTGCTGCGCTGGAAACACTTGCGGCCAACAAGAAGAGCGCGTGTATTATCATCGACGACATTTCCCGCCCCACCCCCGGCGCACTGCTGCTGCCAATGATTATTCAGAAATTGGTGGACGCGGGCATGGACTACTCCCAGATCAAAGTCCTGATCGCCCTGGGCGGACACCGCCCCATGACCCGACAGGAAATGACCATCAAGGTCGGCTCCTGGGTCATCGAGCATGTGATGGTTCTCAACCATTCCCCCTTCTCCGCAGACCTGGTCACCGTCCCGGACGACAGGCAGGTCATCAAGATCAACAAGCATTTCATGGATGCCGACCTGCGCATTGCCGTGGGCTGCATTGTTCCCCATACGCTGGCGGGCTTCTCCGGCGGCGCAAAGGCGGTCATCCCCGGGATCGGCGGCATCGAGACCCTGCATTCCAACCACACTCTGGTGTTCGCCGACCAGAATTCCAGCATGTCTTTCAAGACCAGCACCTGCGACCCGGATAACCCCATGCGAAAGAACATGGAGCAGATCGTAGGCAAAGTGGGGCTGGATTTCATCGTCAATGTGGTGCTGAACGACAAAATGGAGGTGGCGGACATCTTTGCCGGTCACTTTATCGAAGCTCACCGCGCCGCCTGCCGCAGGGCGATGGACGCACTGCACACGGAGCTTGTGGAAAATGCGGACATCGTGGTTTCCTCCGCCTTCCCCAAGGACACGGAATATTCTCAGATCGGCACCTGCTTTGCCGTGCTGGGTCACTACAAGGAGCAGTGCATCCGCAGAGACGGCACCATCATAGCCATGACTGCGGCCAGCGAGGGTGCGGGCTTCCACTCCCTGTTCGGGCCGGGCATGAGCCTGTTTTCTCCCCATGACGATAACATTCCGCCGCTGGAGCTCCACGGCATCCAGACCTGCATCTGCTCCGACGGCGTGAACGAAATCGATATCCGTCAGTTCTACCGGGGACAGACTCCCAGAATTTACGCAAGCTGGGAGGAGATCCTGCCGGAGCTTATGGAAAAGTACCGTGGAAAGAAACCTCTGGTGGCCATTTACCCCATGGGCGCCATCCAGATCGGAAATATGAAGGAGAAACAGGGATAACGCTATGAAAACAAATTATGATGTGGTGATCATCGGCGGCGGCGTCATTGGCAGCGCCGTAGCCCGGGAGCTTTCCAGATACAAGCTCTCCATCTGCGTGCTGGAAAAGGAGCTGGACGTGTGCAACGGCACCAGCGGGCGGAATACCGGACTGCTGCACTCCGGCATCCTCCACGAAAAAGGCACCCTCCGGGCGATCTGCTCCATGGAGGGCAACGCGGAATTCGAGACCGTGGCGGCGGAGCTGGACGTACCCTTTAGGCGGTGCGGAAAGCTGATCGTCGGCTTCGGAGATGAGGAGCACAAGCGCCTGGAAAATTTCTACCAGCGGGGTCTGGACAACGGCATCCCGGGTCTCAGGATGATCGACCATGAGGAGTTGAAAAAAATTGAACCCAGCGCGGAGGGGGAGTTTGCCCTGCTGGTACCCACCGCGGGTATTCTGTGTCCCTTCACCTATACCATCGCCTTGGCGGAGAACGCGGTCATGAACGGGGCAAAATACTATTTTGACCACGCCGTCACCGGCATCTGCCGGGAAGCGGACGGAAGCTTTACGGTGCATACGACCCAGGAGGATTTCACCGGCCGCTGGGTGATCAACTGCGCCGGTATCTATGCCTACCAGGTGTCCCAGTGGCTGGGCTTCGGCGCGTATACGCCGGACAGAGTCAAAGGCGAGTACATCATTCTGGACAAGCGGGTGGGAAAGCATCTGTCCCGGCCGGTTTACCCCACGCCCAACGAGTACGGCGCTTTCGACGTCCACGTGACGCCTACCATCGACGGTAACGTCCTGGTCGGCCCCTCCATTGAGAACATCGGCAGTCGGCTGGACTATGACGCCACCCAGGATATGATCAACGTCCTGGGCAGCAACGGCAACAAGCTGTTCTCCTACGTCAAGCGGGATTACTACATCCGCAACTACGTGGGCGTATTCCCCACGGTGAAGAACCCGGACGGTGACGGTGAACTGGATTTCCAGATTCAGACCAAAAAGGAAGTTCCCCACGCGGTCAATCTGGTCTGCATCAACTCTCCCGGCCTGACCAGCGCCCTGCCCATTGCCAGACGTGTTGTGCAGAAGGTGATGGAGCAGGAGACTCTGACGCCCGACCCGGCGTTCAACCCCATCCGCAAGGGCATTGTCCGCTTCGCGGAAAAGAGCAAGGAGGAGCAGGCGGCGCTGATTGCCCAGGATCCCGATTACGGCGAGATTTTCTGCCGCTGCGAGTGTGTGACGAAGGCCGAGATCAAGCAGGCTGCCCACAATATCCTTGGGGTGTCCACGGTCAGCGGCATGAAATACCGCACCCGGGCGACCATGGGACGCTGCCAGGGCGGCTATTGCGAGACCCGTGTCACGGCGCTGCTGGAAGAAGAGCTGGGCAAGGAGAAAACCGAAATTCTTCTGAATAAGAACGGCGCCTATATGTTTGTGGGGGATGTGAAATAATGAAAACGCATGATGTAGTCATTATCGGCGGCGGCCCTGCCGGACTTGCGGCTGCCGTCCAGCTGAAAAAGCAGGGCGTGGACGACATTCTCATTATCGAGCGGGAAAAGCAGCTCGGCGGCATTCTCCGCCAGTGCATCCATGACGGCTTCGGCCTGACCCGCTTCGGCGAGACCCTCAGCGGCCCGGAGTATTCCCAGCGCTTTATCGACATGGCGCAGGAGCTGGGCATTGAAGCCATCACCAACGCCACCGTCATTGACCTGACCGGGGACAAGATTGTTACCGCGGCCACGAGGGACGGCCTGCTCCAGGTGCAGGCGAAGGCCGTCGTCCTGGCTATGGGGTGCCGAGAGCGCACCCGGGGCGCGCTGGCCATCCCCGGCTCCAGACCCTCGGGAATTTATAACGCCGGCGTTGCCCAGAGCTATATCAATCTTTACAACACCATGGTGGGCAAGGAAGTCATCATCATGGGCTCCGGTGACATCGGCATGATTATGGCGCGGCGTCTGACCCTGGAGGGCGCGAAGGTGAAGGCGGTATTTGAGGTGCTGCCCTATCCCAGCGGCCTGCCCAGGAATATTGAACAGTGCCTGAACGACTATGGTATCCCCTTGTATCTGAGCCACTCCGTGGTCAAGATCAAGGGCGAGAAGCGCATTGAGGGCGTCACGGTGGTGCAGGTGGACGAGAAAATGCGTCCCATTCCCGGGACGGAGGAGGACTTCTCCTGCGATACCCTGGTGCTTTCCGTCGGCCTGATCCCGGAGAACGAGCTTTCCCTGGCGGCGGGCGTGCTGCTGGACGGACGAACCAAGGGCGCTTACGTGGACGAAAATTATCAGACCAGCGTCCCCGGCGTGTTTGCCGCAGGCAATGTGCTCCATGTGCACGACCTGGTGGACTTCGTCTCCCAGGAGGCGGAAGCGCTGGCGAACGGCGTCGCGGCCTATCTGAAAGAGGGCACACTCACCGAGTGTAGCCTGACGGTGGAGACCTGCCCGGTCATCGGACATGTGATTCCCCAGAAGGTCAGCGGAACCCAGGATTTCAGTCTTTCCTTCCGCGTCCGCAGACCCATGGGCAAGTGCAGAATTGAGGTCAGGCAGGGAGATACGGTGCTGACGACGGTCAAGCTGCCCAAGGCCATTCCTGCGGAGATGATCCAGTTCACCGTTCCCTGCAAGGAAATGACCGCCGATCGGAATGTGGAGGTGTTTGTCGATGAAGTGTAGAACCTTTACCTGTATCGTATGCCCCAACGGCTGCGTCATCGAGACAAAAAGTGAACCCGGGAAGGAAACCGAGGTTACCGGCAACAAGTGCAAGCGGGGCAAGGAGTATGTGCTGCAAGAGCTGACCGCCCCCCGGCGCACCATCGCCACCACCGTCCGCATCGCCGGCGCGTCGCTGCCCCTTTGCAGTGTGCGCTTAAACCGCGCCATTCCGAAGAAGGACATTTTCCGGGTCATGGAGGAAATCGACAAGGTGCATTTGACTGCCCCGGTCAGAATCGGCCAGATCGCCATTGAAAACGTGTGCGGCTTGGGCGCGGATGTGGTCGTCACCAAGAATATGGATCCGGTGGGATAGGGGAGAACGGATGAAAATATACTCTGTTTTCGACCCGGAGTTCCGCCCCTACGGGAAAGTGCTGGAGGATTACGACACCCTGGAGCTGACGGCAGCGATGCAGAAAATCCCCATGCCCGGCGCCGGGGTGTCCTACGAGGCGTCCATCCCGGCGCTGGAGGGGCTGCCTGTTTTCCGGGAGCTTTCCGACCGGGGCTTCGGCGGTATGCCCATTCAGCTGGGCATGTGCTGGGGCTATAACACGCGCCTAAACTGCCTGGAATATCACCGTGACAGCGAGATTAACATTGGCAGCAGCGCCTACATCCTGCTTCTTGCCAAGCTGGATGAGGTTCGGGACGGCGTGCTGGATACTGCGTTGGTGAAGGCGTTCTACGCTCCTGCCGGGGCGGTGGTGGAGGTTTACGCCACCACGCTCCACTATGCGCCGTGCTTTACCGACGGGACAAAGGGGTTCCGCGTCGCCGTGGTTCTGCCCCGGGGGACGAATACCGCCTGCCCGCTGCTCCACAGAAGGACGGAGGAGGACAAGTGGCTGACTGCCCGCAACAAGTGGCTTCTTGCCCACCCGGAAAGCGCGGAAGCGCGTCAGGGGGCGCATGTCGGCCTGCGGGGCGAAAATCTGGATATTCTGAACAGCATATAAATGGAACCGCGAACCCAAGAAATTGGGTTCGCGGTTTTTTGTGGGATCATCAGTTTTCATACGATTTCTCGATAAAATGGTTAACACCATTTTATCCTGCGAATCCTTCGCAGGCCGCCGGTGGCGGCGAGAAATGTATGGACTTACGTTTTTTGCGGCTACGCCGCTGGCTGCTGAAACAGCAGCCGAATAAAACGGTTTTTAACCGTTTTATTGAAAACTAGTATCACCATACCACATTTCGTAGTTTGGATCAGAATCTGCCGCGGAGTATTTCCTGAACACCGGCTCCAGCAGAAGGGACTGCACGTAGCAGACCACCCCGGGAACGAACAGCAGCGCGGCGGGATTGGACAGCACCAGCAGAATCCCGGCGGCCAGCAGCAGGGTGCAGCCGAGGACGATGTGAGGATGCTTCCCGATCACCATCAGCAGAAAGCGCACAAGCGCTCCGCCCTTATGGTAAAACCGGGAGATCGTGGGGTAAACGAGGGAGAGGGGAAGCGCACCCAGGATGGCAAGCCCGACCAGAGCATAAAAGCCAATATCAGCACCGCTCTGCGCCGCCGATAGTCTCGGGATGGCGAAATAGGCCAGGATGCCGAAGTAGCACAGAAAAACCATGTTAATGTTCAGGCTTTGCAGAAAGTTGCTTCGGAATTCCCGGAAGAACGCGGCGAAAAGGGAATCCTGATTCCGCCGGAGCACCTTCACGACGGTGTAGTAAAGGGCGACGGTGGAAGCGCCGACGGTGATGACGGGAAGACAGCAGACTGTCCACAGAATGCTCAGGAGAATCAGCTGCCCCAGCAGATTCAGAAACGAAAACAGCGGATTTTTCTTTTCGGAGTTCATGGGATTCCTTTCGCTATAGAAACCAATGCCATGGCGCGGCTGCACCATGGCACCGGGTGAATTGCTTACCAGTTCCAGCAGCGATACAGGCTCTGGGAAATCTTCTTGGAGGCCTCCTGCAAGGCGGGGAGGTATTCCAGCAGCTCGTCCGTATCCTGCACGCCCACAAAGCCGCTGAAGGACAGGGACGCGATGATGGTTCCCTCGTTGTCCCGCACCGGCACGGCGATGCAGCTGCCGTTTTCGGAGGACTCCCGGTCGTCAAAGGCGTAGCCCCTGGTGGCCACATAGCGAAGCGCCTGCCAGAACTGTTCCGGGCTGGTGATGGTATGGCTGGTCAGCGGTACCATTTCACAGGAGCTGATGATCTGCTCCACAAGGCTGACGGGAAGCTCGGAGAGCAGCACCTTGCCGCCGGCGCAGGCGTAAAAGGGGAGGGAAGAAAACAGCGGCGGGATATACTCCACCAGTCTGCCGGTGCGGGACTGCTGGATGATGTTGCAGTGGATGCCCTCCCGCACCATCAGGTTCATGGCCTGATTGTACTTGGCGGTGTACTCCTTCATGACAAAGCCCGCAACGTCGCTCAATGCGACATACAGATTGTTCTTCTCCGTGACGAAGCTCATCTTCTGCCCGGGGATATAGCGGTCGTCGCTGAGCTGGAATACCCAACCCGAAACCTCCAGGGTCTTCAGGATCCGGAATGCGGTGGAAGGGCTTAACTCGCAGCGTTTGGCAATCTCATTGACGCCGAGCCTTTCCTTGCTGGTGCGCAGCAAGTCCAGCACAGTCAGCGCTCGTTCCACCATCTTGATTGTTTCAACTTGCTGTTCAGTCTGTTCTTTCACGCAAATAACCTCCCGATTCGGCCGAATGTATGCAAGGAAAACAGGAAAATAATGAAGAAAAATATGGAGAAATAACCACTACACATCCTTCTACCTAGAGTATATCGTCGGGATTTCAATTTGTCAATAACTTGATTCGATGAAAACCGGAAATCGTCGATTTCGCAAAAATTTGTCACAGAATTTGGAGCAACTATTTCAATCAAAAGACAAAGAACATGCCTTAAATACTGTGAGTATTTAGCAATGATTCACAAAATATGATTTCTGCAATAGTTAAAATCACCAAATTACTAAAAATACAGAAAATTCTATTGACTTTATTGACAAGCCATGATAAAACGTAATTGGAATGAACATTCCGAAAATGAATGACGTAAAGGAGTTAACCCAAATGGCTAGACAGAAGCTTACCGGTATTTATATTCCCGTAGTGACCCCGTTCAATAAGGACGAGTCCATCAACTTTGCCGCGATCGACGAGGTTGCCAAGTTCCTGGCGGAAAACGGCGTTGACGGCATCATC
>CAKTKX010000025.1 GCA_934572365.1 uncultured Oscillospiraceae bacterium | reverse complement strand
GCCCTACACCATTCATGAGAACTGGTACGATGAGGTGGACTGGAAGCCCACCCCCGACGGCCAGGTGCTGAACAACGACTTTTTCGGCGGCAATTTCCGGGGCATCACCGAGAAAATGGACTATATCGCCGGTCTCGGCGTGACCATTCTCTACCTCAACCCCATTTCCAAGAGTTTTTCCAGCCACCGCTACGACACCGGCGACTACAAAACCCCCGACCCACTTCTTGGCACCGAGGCGGATTTTGCCGCCCTCTGCGACGCGGCCCACGCCCGGGGCATCCGGGTCATTCTGGACGGCGTGTATTCTCACACCGGCTCCAACAGCCTGTATTTCAACCGGGAGGGCGCGTTCCCATCCGTGGGCGCGTACAATTCCAAGGAATCCCCCTATTACAGCTGGTACACCTTCTACAACTGGCCGAACGTCTACCATTCCTGGTGGGACTTTGATACTCTGCCCACAGTTAACAAAATGGATCCCGCCTTCGTCCGCTACATCATCACGGACGAGGACAGCGTGGTCGCCCACTGGCTGCGGCTGGGGGCGGACGGCTATCGGCTTGACGTGGCGGACGAGCTGCCCGACGAATTCATCAAGCTGCTCCGCAGCCGCATCAAGGAGCTGAAGCCCGACGCCCTTCTTCTGGGCGAGGTGTGGGAAGACGCGTCCAACAAGTCCGCTTACGGCAAGCGCCGCACCTACTTTACCGGCGGCGAGCTGGACAGCGTGATGAACTATCCCTTCCGCACGGCCATTGTGAACTTCGTCAAAAATCTGGACGGCGGCCGGGGCTTCAAGGAAACCGTGATGTCCGTTATGGAAAACTACCCGCCCCAGGTGGCAGCCTGCAACATGAATCTGCTGGGCACCCACGACACCCCCCGTATCCTCACCGCCCTGGTGGACGATTTTGACGGTTCCCGGGAAGAAAAGGCCAAGCGCCATCTGTCCCGGAACCAGCTGCCGGTGGCAGTGGAACGGCTTCAGATGGCCTCCTTCCTGCAATACACCCTGCCGGGCAGCCCCAGCCTGTACTACGCCGACGAAGCCGGCATGGAGGGCTACCGCGACCCCTTCAACCGCCGCACCTACCCATGGGGACGGGTAGACCCTGAGCTTCTGGCCCACTTCCGCCGTCTGGGGCAGCTGCGGAAAACCTGTGACGCGCTGCGTCTGGGGGACATTCAGTTCTTTCAGGCGGAGGATCGCCGGATTGGCTTCACCCGGCGCTATGGCGGCAGCGTGCTGAAAATCTACTGCAACCGCTGCGGCGACCCCTGGGATATCCCCGCCGGGAAGATTCTCATGGGACACAATCTGCAAACCGTAGCCCCGGACTGGCTAACGCTTGCCCCCAAGGGCTTCTGCATCGTGGAGGGATAACATGGAGACAGAAAAATTTGTATCCGGCTACTGCCGTCAGCTGGACGGAAGCCGCATGGTGGAAGTCATCCTGGAGAACGGCGCAGTCACCGAGACGGACTGTTGCTATGGCAGCTGCGTCTACCAGAGCAACTGCACCATTGCCAAGGAAATCGACCGGCTTCAAGAGCAATAAATGCACAAAATGGCAGGTCTCCCACCGGAGACCTGCCATCCTTTTTTGATATTTTACTCTGCAACCGTGCTGGCTTTCGCCGGTTTGAAGGAATATCCCTGCTTTTTCATGCAATGGAAGTAGGCGGGGAACAGGAACACATCCGCCATGACCCATGCCGCAGGGCTGGCAAAGCACGCCGCCGTGTATCCCAGCACCGGCACCAGACAAAGTCCGAAAGCGCCCCGGGCGACCATCTCGAACACCCCGGCGAACACCGCAAACTCCGAGTAGCCCAACCCCTGAATGGTAAAACGGAGAAGATTGACGAACAGCAGCGGAATGGCAAACGCGGCGTTGATGACCAGAAACTCCTGTCCCATCGGCACCACCGCGTCGATGCTCGCCCCGTCCGCCGTGTCCAGGAACAGCGTGGTCATAGCGCTGCCGCCAAACCAGGTGATCGCAAAGATCACAGCGGAGATGACAATGCCCAGCACCGTGCAGTCCTTGACCCCCTGGTGGATTCGATCCAGCTTCCCCGCGCCCAGATTCTGCCCGGCGAAGGTAGCGGCAGTGGTTCCCATTGCATCGAAAGGACAGACGAGGAGCATATTCACCCGGCTGCCCGCCGCGATGGCCGCCATGGCGGTAGCCCCCAGGCCGTTGACCGCGGTTTGCAGCAAAATGCTGCCGATGGCGGTGATGGAATACTGCAATCCCATGGGCAAGCCCATATTCAGCAGCTTCCGGGCGTAGATTTTCCGCAGCCGCAGGTCGTCCCGCTTCAAATGGAGAATCGGAAATTTCTTCACAATAAAATACAGGCACAGCACGCCGGAGATCAGCTGGCTCAGCAGCGTCGCCCAGCCCGCCCCCGCGACGCCCATATTCAGCGTCAGAATAAAGACAATGTCCAGTGCCACGTTCAAAAGGCTGCACATGATCAGGAAAACCAATGGCGTTTTGGAATCTCCCAGCGACCGCAAAATTCCCGAAAGGAGGTTATACAGCATGGTTGCGGGAATGCCCAGGAAAATCACGAAAATATAGTCGTAGGCAAAGGAAAACGTATCCGCCGGGGTATCCATCCAGGTCAGGATCTGGCGGCACAGCAGCGTCGTGATCAGCGTCACCACCGCGGCGATGATGCAGCCGAGCCAGATCATATTGCCGACGAACCGGCGCAGCCCGTCAAAATCCCGCTGTCCGAATTTCTGTGCCACGGGAATGGCGAACCCGGCGCACACACCGTTGCACAGCCCCAGCACCAGAAAGGTGATGGAGCCGGTGGAGCCGACCCCCGCCAGCGCGTCCACGCCCAGGAATTTCCCCACCACAATGGTATCCACCATACTATAAACCTGTTGAAACAAAAGCCCGAAAACCAGCGGCAGCATAAAAGAAAGTATCAGCTTCATCGGCGACCCGGCGGTCAGATCCTTCGTATGCATATCAGCCAAGTTTGTCACCTCATTTTTTGCTTTTTGCACAACATTCTATATCGATTTTTGTGCAATGTCAATATCAATTTTCCACGGAAAATGAATGAAAAATCGGGGCTTGCCGTCTGTAGCTCATAGACGGCAAGCCCCTTATTCTTTGGTTTCGGAGCGGGGAAGTCAGTTTGTAAGTACAAATTCCCGGGCGTTTTTGTGCAGGCACATGAACGCCATGGGGATCGTGGATAACAAGCTGCCCACCACAAATACCAGATACAGCGGGAACACGTCCCCCAGAGCGCCGAAAATCACGGAGGACAGTGCGCAGCCTCCCAGGGACGCTGAACTGATGAAGCCCAGGATCGCACCCCGGTTTTCCTCCGGGAGCGCCAGCATCATGGATGCGTTGAAAATGCTGTTTCCCATCGTATTGGCAAAATTCCCCAGAAACATGGTCACACACATAACGGCGTAATTTTTCGTCAGATATGTCAGAATAAAGAACAAAATTGCGCTCAGAAAGCCGCCGCTCATGCCCAGGTACCGAGCCTTCGGCTTCAGCCGCACGACCCCCAGCAGGCACACGCACAGCAGCGACGCCGCAGTCTCCACGCTCATAAGATACCCGTACATGTCCACGGTAAAACCCTTTTCCAGCATAAAGGGCAGCATCAGCGTCATGGGGCCGGCGCCCAGAAGATTCAGGATCAATGCGCAGGGGATAAACAGTTTCAGGTACCGGTTCCCGAAAATCTCCCGAACCGCCACTTTGAAATCCGCGAAAATTCCCCCAAGGGTGATTTTCTCCCCCTGGTGCGCGGTTTTCGGCACGGTGATGAACAGCTCGGTAACGGCGGAGATCAAGTAGCTGACGCCGTTTAGCAGAACGATCAGCGGCACACCCAGAAACGCGACCAGCGCGCCGCTGATGGCCTTGCCCACCAGATTGACAAAGGAATTCACGCCGGAGAATACGGACTGCCCCCGCACCATGTCGTCATGGGGAATGATGTCCAGCATCAGGGTACTGACCGCAGGGGAGAAAAACACGGAGCAGGCCGACGCCAGAAACGCCGCCGCCAGCACCACGGGAACGCTGAGACTGTCCGCAAAGGCCAGAACCCCCAGCGCCAGCATGATCACGCCCCGCAGCGCGTCCATGCCCACGATGATCAGCTTACGGCTGCATTTGTCGATGATACTGCCGCTGAAGGGCATGACCAGCATGGTCATGAACATGGAGATGGAGGACATAATGCCCATCAAGGCGCTGGAGCCGGTTTTCTCGTAGACCCAATAGCCGATGGCGACGCTGTAGAGGATATCTCCCAGGGCGCTGACGGCGTTGCCCTGGAGCATGAGGATGGTGTCTTTGTTCCATAATTTCCGTTTCATAAACGATTTCCTTTTCTGTTTAATGGGTTTACGATACCACGTTTCCCCGGTTGAATCCATAACCCAGAGGTTGATTCCCGGTTGAACCCCGGACAACCGGCGGTTGGGAAGCGCCCGGACGTGAAAACGCGCCCCCTTTTTTCCTAAGGGGGCGCGCCGCTTGCCTTATTTTCCGTTCAGGAAGTCGGACAGTGTCTGGAAATAATCCATGATCTGCACTTCCCGGGAGTAGCTGATCTTGTTGGACACGATGGCCTTGATGCGATCCACATAGCCATCCTCGATCTCCACGCCCTCTGCGGGGGTGAATTGGGCTTTGGAAGAATCGTAATAGCCCTTGTCCGTTTTCCAGGTGTGGTCATACCACAGGACGATCGGCTCCGTATCCGAGAACACGTCCCGTCCCACCAGCAGCCGGGAATCGTACTCCACGCCGAACAGGTTGGAAATGGTAGGCAGAATGTCCAGGCTGTAGACGGGGTCGTTGATCTCGATGTTCTTCCCCTCCAGACAGCCGCTCCAGATGATCAGCGCGTTGTGATCCCGCTGGATGATATTCTGGTACTTGTAGCCGTACAGCTCGGTAATATAGTCCTCCTTGTTGCCCCAGGTGGCGCTGGGTTCCAGGCCGTAGGGATAGTGGTCGGCGGTGAGGACGATGACGGTATCGTCGGCAATGCCCGCGTCCTCCAGCTGCCGCACCAGGGATTCCATGGCGTATTCCAGCTCCAGCTGGCTGGCAAGATAGCACTTGATGGTCTTGGAGCAGTCCAGATTCTCCACGACCTCGAAGTTTTTCTTGGACATGGCATTGCCCAGGTAGTTATACCGGCAATGGCCGCTGACCGTCATGTAATAAATGCTGAAGGGCTGCTTGTCGATATACTGGGGAACCGTGAATTCCATCATTTCCAGATCGCTTTCCGGCCACTGCTCCACGACGCCCTCCTCCATGCCGTTGTGCATACCGGTGTAGGTGTCGTAGCCATAGTAGGTGTGGGTCTTGTCCCGATCGTAGAAATTGTAGAGATGATCATGATACGCCGCGGAGAAATAGTTCTGCTTTTGCAGCTGCTTCCCGATGGACAGGAACAGATCCTGCTGATGGGATTCGTGGATGGAGTTGGTGCCGCTGGCGGACACCAGACCCGTCAGCACGGAAAATTCGCCGCTGCTGGTGCTGCCGCCCCACATAGGCTGGTAGTAATCCGTGAAGTGAATGCCCTCGTGGGAAAGCCGGTACAGCGTGGGCGTCAGTTCCGGGTCGATGACCTCGGCGGAGAAGGCTTCGGCTGTAATGACAATCAGGTTTTTCCCGGCGAACATGCCGGTGTACTCGTTTTTCTTGGAGGGGGGCAGGGAAGCCACATACTGGCTGATGGCGTTGATGCGGCTGTTCTTGGTGTTTGCGATCAGGGTGTCGAAGTCGATGTCCATTGCATTGTCGCCGTAGACCACCGGTTCCGTTTCTGCCGGGGTGGTCTCCTCCCCAGGGGTCGGAATCTCCGGAGCCGCTTCCGTGGGCGCCGCAACCGGCTCCACCACGATGAACTCCGGCGCTTCCTCCTGGGAACCGCCGCCGTTGATGGCGTCCAGAGGCATAGCGATGTTCAGGCCGAACACACGGACGGCGCTGTCAAAATTATAGGCGCCGGAAAGCCGGGCAGCATCCGTCCCCACGCCCCGGACGACGCCGAAGCCCAGCAGATACGCCGCCACCGCCCCGGCCAGCAGAAACCAGCGGGTTTTCCAGGCGGTTTTGGCAGGACGCGCCAGCAGTGCGAACAACAGTACCGGCAGCAGCATGACCAGAATGCGCCAGAAATCCTTGAGGATCAGCGCGATGACCACATCGCCAAAGTCCGTAGCGACGCCTTTTGCGCCGCCCAGCAGCGTACCCATAGGCATGAAGCCCTGATAGGCGTCGTTGACGAAGTATTCCACAATGTAGAATACCGAAACCACCGCCACCAGCACCACGGTTATCCATTTTCCCCATTTTTTATGGCCGATGAAGCAGGCAATCTGCCCCAGCAGCCCGCCAAAGCCCAGAGCAAACAGCAGCACTGCGGCAAACCGGCCGAAGGAAAAATTATCCATCGTCCACAGATGGAGCAGCACCTCGCAGTACACCACCGCCACCAGGGAAAACAGCCATCCGGGAATGGGGAGGCTCTGAAGAAGCTTTTTTAATTTGCCGGGATTTTTCTTTATGGCACTCATTTTCTATGTTCTCCTACGATAACGGAAATGGTTTTACTGTCCGTCGCCTGCGGGTCTCGGCTTGCGGCGGCGGTGATTGGGACGGCGGCGTGGTCTGTCGCCGGCGGCTTCGGGTTTCGCGGCCGTGTCCTGCGTCGCGGGCTTGGCCTGCTCCGGCGCGGCGTCCTGCCCCTGGGGACGGGGCTTGCGGCGGCGGTTGCGGGAACGGGGCGCTTTGGTCTCCTGAGTCTCGGCGGTCTCCGGCTTCTCGTCCTCCGGGTCGTCCACGATCTTTTCCGTGCTGTAGCGGAAGCGAATGGGTTCCAGAAGGGGCTTTTCCTCCGCCTGCTCCCGCCGCACGCGCTTGCCGCTGCCGGAAATGGGAGCAAGGTCTGCGGGGATGGGGGGATCGTTTTTCCTGGCCTTGCCGCTGCGCAGAACCGCAATATCCTCGTTGGAAAAAACAGAGATCGTCTCCGGGTTATCCTCCATGCGAACCTTCACCCGCTGGCGCAGCAGCTCCACCTCCACCACGGTTCCCCGTCCCTCCGGGGTGTCCACGAAGGAGTCCATCCGGGGACTGTTGCGGATCAGGTCTTCATAGGCGTCCTGCTCATATTTCAGGCAGCACATGAGCCGCCCGCAGGTGCCGGAAATTTTGGTAGGATTCAGGGAAAGGTTCTGGGTCTTCGCCATTTTGATAGAAACCGGCTGGAAATCGTCCAGGAAGCTTGCGCAGCAGAAGGGACGCCCGCAGATGCCTAAGCCCCCCACCATTCTGGCCTTGTCCCGGACGCCGATCTGGCGCAGCTCGATGCGGGTGCGGAACACCGAAGCCAGATTTTTCACCAACTCCCGGAAATCCACCCGCTCGTCGGCGGTGAAGTAGAACAGAATTTTGCTTCCGTCGAAGGCAACCTCCGCGCTCACCAGCTGCATATCCAGCCCATGCTCCGCGATCTTTTGCTGGCAGACCTCAAAGGCGCGTTTTTCCTTCGCCCGGTTCTCCTGTATCGTTTTTTCGTCCTGGGAGGTGGCTCTGCGAAGCACTTTCCGCAGGGGCGCTACCACGTTTTTCGGGGGGATTTTGTGATTTCCGCCCACGCAGATGCCGAATTCTTCGCCCCGGGCGGTGTCGATGATGATGTGGTCACCCTCCGCGAAGCGCTGGCCGTCAGGGTCGAAAAAGTAAATTTTCTGCCCGGGACGGAACTGGATATCCACGACCTCCACGTCCGTCTGGGGCGCCGTCTTGATTTGTTCTTCCATGAAATTTGCTCCTTATATTATCCAGGATGCCGTATGCGGCTCCCAATATCTTTCATTTTATCGCAGCGCCCATTCCAGCCAGCCGCACACGGCGGCGGGGGAGACGTTGCCAGTGGTATAATCCACCGCTTTTTGCAGGCACTGCACGGCGTTCAGCAGCTCCGGGCTGCTGCGGCTCTGGGCGATTTTCCGGGACAGAGGCGATACCGCCCGGATGCCGCTTCGGCTGGCCAGGGCGCTTTCCAGCAGCTCCCACCAGCTTTCCAAAATGTCCGCCAGTGCGTCCCGCTTCCACTTTTCCATGGGTGTCAGGGTCTGCATCAGCCCCAAGGCGTCCCGGGCGGAAAACGCCTGGACAAAATCCCGGGTCTGCTGGGGCAGCTCGCCGCCGCCACCTAACAGCGACATGGCCTGTCCCAGAAAGCCGCCGCTGCGGTCGATGGCGGCGGTAATGTCCTCGTCCTGCACTTGGGGAAATGCCCGGCGGAGGTGGCTGCGGAGAATATCCCCCGGAAGCGCCTGCATATTCAGCTCCGTACACCGCGAGCGGACAGTGGGCAGTAGTTTGTCCGGATTGTCCGTGAGCAGAAGAAACACGCCGTATTTTGGCGGTTCCTCCAGAATTTTCAGCAATGCGTTCTGCCCGGGAAGTCCCATATCCTGCGCCCGGGGGAACATGTAAATTTTGTACTCCGATTCGTTGGGCTGAATGTACACATCCGCCCGCGCCTGTCGGATCAGGTCTACCGTCACGGTCTTCTTTTCCGGATCATCCACGGTGATGAAGTCCGGGTGGCTGCCATCCATCACCTTGCGGCAGGGGGTGCAGCGGCCGCAGGGCTTATCCTCGCCCTGACAGAGGATCGCCGCCCCGAGCAGCCTTGCCAGGGTGTGCTTGCCCGAGCCTTCCGGCCCGGAGATCAGGTAGAAGTGGGAGACATGCCCTTTGGCGAGGCTCCGGGTCAGATTCTGTTTCAGCCGGTCGTTTCCCAGCAGCGCGTCAAAGCCCACGGCTCCCACCTCCTTGAATTGTCTGTTGTCGATTAGCCCCACAGCACGGACAGCATGGGGATGATCTGCTTCTTCCGGCTCATGACCTTGGGCAGGAAGACGGTGTTGTCCTTGGGGATCACGTTGAATGCCTGCCGGATGGTGTCGTCGTCGCCTACGTAAATGATCTGCGTGCCTTCCAGCAGCACGTCGGTGAGCATCAGGATCACCAAATCGAACATCTTTTCCTCGGCGGTCTTCCTCATCAGCTTCAGGAATTCGTCCTTGCGCCTGAGTACGCTGGGGCTGTCCACGCAGGTCAGCTGGGATACGGCCAGACTATGTCCTGCAATGTGGAATTCCTTGTAGTCCGTGAAGAACACTTCCTCGGCGGACTTGTTGTCCACGGCGGCGGAGAAAATCTCATGCCCCAGCTCGTCCAGGGACACGTCGGCGATCCGCGCCATGCGCTCCGCCGTGCGGATGTCCCGGGGGGTGCAGGTGGGGGATTTGAACATGACCGTGTCGGAGATAATGGCCGCCGCCATCATGCCCGCCAGCTTGGCCGAGGGCATCAGCCCCCGATCCTGATACATTTCCGCAATGATGGTGTTGGTGGAGCCAACCGGCTCGTTGCGGACGTAAATGGGGTTGCCGGTCTGGATGTCCGCCAGCCGGTGATGGTCGATAATGGCGAGGATCTCCGCCTCCTCCAGACCGGGAACGGACTGGGAGGCCTCGTTGTGGTCAACCAGGACCACCTGCTTGCGCCGGGGGCGGAGCAGATGATACCGGGTCAGGATACCCACGACCTTTTCGTTGCCGTCCAGAATGGGGTAGCTGGGGTGGCGGTATTTCAGCACCATATCCCGCACGGTGTCCACCCGGTCGTCCAGATGGAAGCTCACCACGTTCTGGGTATTGCAGATCCGCTCCACGGGGATGGACTGGAAAATCAGCCGCGCTGCCCGGAAGGCGTCGTAGGGCGTGGAGATGATGCAGGTCTCGGTGGGCAGGGTGCGCAGCTCCTCGGAAATCTCCGCCTGACACAGCACCAGACAGCTGACGTTCAGCTCCAGCGCCCGGCGGATCATGTCCGGCTGGTTGCCGCACAGCACGATGCTCTCCCGGGAATGGAACAGCAGGTTCTCCCGGCTCTGGGGCAGGGCGATGGTGACCTCCCCGGAGATGGTGTCGGTGTTTTCCCCCGCGTCGTTGAGAATTTTGCCCTCCAGGACGGAGATGGCGTTGAACAGCGGCACTTCCTCCAGCACGCCGGAATTGGTGCGGGACATGTTGTAGTCCGCGATGTCCGTCCGGGACAAAATGCCGTACAGGGTGCCGTCCTCGTTGACCACGGGAATGGAGGCGATGGCGGGATAAGCCTGAAATTCGTCCCAGGCGCGTCCCATGGTCACGCCGCCGCTTAAAATGGGAGGCTTGTCAAAATCCAGATCCCGCACCTGGTTATACAGGTCGGTGATGCGCTTGGGGGGCGGAAACCCGAACCGATCCAGCACGATCTGGGTCTCGTCGGAGACCCGCCCCAGGCAGGCCGCTTCATACTCCCGATCCCCGCAGGCATTGCGCAGCGCCGCGTAGGAGATGGCTGCCACGATGGAATCCGTGTCCGGGTTCCGGTGGCCGGTAACATAGATGGGATCCATAAGGTTACCTCCTTACTTTGTCGGGATGGGTCAGACGGTGACCTCTCCCGCGAGATTCTGGCTGAACAATTCCGAAACCTGCGCCTGGTTCATGCCCTGGCCGATTGCCCACATGAGCTTGGTCATGGCAGCTTCGGAGGTCATGTCCCGCCCTTGGATGACGCCCAGCTCCAGAAGCTTACTGCCCACCTGATACACCTGCAGGTCGGCGCTGTCGTACAGGCATTGGGTGGTCACCACCACGCTGACGCCGTCCTCCACGCAGCGGTGGATCCCCCGCAGTCCCCGGTGCAGCACGTTGACGCCCCCAAGGCCGAAGGCTTCGATGACAATGCCCTTGTAGCCCATGGCCGCCAGCATGTCGAAAATGGCCGGATTCAGTCCCGGGGTGAGCTTCAGGAGGAAAACCTCCTTGCTGATGTCGGAAAGCAGCCTGCTTTCACCGGTTCGCTGGGGCAGCACGTCGGCGTCCACCACCAGTCCCCGGTTGCTGACCAGAGCGGCATACCGGGCGTTGACGCTTTCGAAGGCGGAAAAGCCGGACGCTCGAACCTTCACCGCCCGGCATCCCAGCATGACCTTCCGGTCAAAGGCCAGAAACACGCCGGGCGCGCCGGAAGCCGCCATGGCAAAGGCGGTGCGCAGGTTGTCCGGGCCGTCGCTGAGCATGTCCGCCAGGGGCAGCTGAGAGCCGGTGAACACCACCGGAATATCGATATTGGGCAGCATGAAAGTCACGGCGGAGGCGGTATAAGCCATGGTATCGGTGCCGTGGGAAACCACGATCCCGTCATAGCCCGTCCGATCCTCAAAAATGTGCCGGGCGATCAGCTGCCATTCCTCCGGACGGATGTTGGAGGAATCCAAACAGATTACGTCTTTGACAGAGATATCGTAATAGGTGCGCAGCTGTTCCAGCTCCCGCTCCATCACCTCGGAGCGCCGTGGCTCCAGCCCTTCGCCGCCGGGAACGGACGCGATAGTGCCGCCGGTGGTGAGAAGAAGTATCCGTTTCTTAGCAGTCATTGGCGACCTCGAAAATCATTTTGGTTGCAGATGCCCGGGGCAATTCACCTGTTCCCAGAGCATTCTGCTCCTATTATACCTTCCTAAGGAAAAAATAGCAAGAAAAATAACACCCCGGAAGAAATCTTCCGGGGTGCAGGTTATCATAATCAGTCAGCGACGTAGGGCAGCAGGGCGATCTGACGGGCGCGCTTGATAGCGGTGGTCAGGTCACGCTGATGAGCGGCGCAGGTACCGGTGGTACGGCGGGGCAGAATCTTGCCGCGCTCGGACAGGTAACGGCGGAGCTTAGCGGTGTCCTTGTAATCGATGCTGGTCACCTTATCCACGCAGAACGCGCAAACCTTCTTGCGCTTACGCGGACGCAT
>CAKTKX010000024.1 GCA_934572365.1 uncultured Oscillospiraceae bacterium | reverse complement strand
CGTTCTTCCTCGTAAAACCACCCCCGGGTGCCGCAGATGGCGGTGCCCTCATATTCATAGCAGTTGTTGTTCAGAAGATTCAGGTTTTCAAAGCCGTTTTCCTGGCAGAATTTTTGGAACTTTGCCGCCGTACTCCACCAGTAATCGTGATTCCCCTTGAGAATGATCTTCCGCCCGGGAATGGCATTGATCCAGGCAAAATCCGCTTTCGCGCCGGATAAATCCAGCGCCCAGCTCAAATCCCCCAGCAACACCGTGGTATCCTCCGGACGGATGACGGACAAGCCGTCTTTGAGCTTGTCCATGTAGCCCACCCAGGCGCCGCCGAAGATGTCCATGGGCTTCGGGGCTCCCAGGCATAGATGCAGGTCGCCGATGGCGTAAAGAGCCATGGAACACCTCCTTAATCGTTGGGGTCTATCTGAAACCCCTAATAGCTGTAGCAGAAGACGTGAGAGCCGATCGTCCCCCAAATCTTCTTGTTCACGGCAAATTTTGCATAAAAAACCACGTCCTCGGGCAGCACATACGGCCCGTTCAGCGCCCGCTCCACGGCCTTGTACTGGGTGTCCGTGGGCTTCGCTAGATACAGATTCTTCACACCCGTAAACTGATCCTCTGCGTATATGATGCTGTTGACGGAGGACTGGAAATTCCCGGATTTCAGGCGGTTGAGGATCACCTCTGCCACCGCCTGCTGCCCCTCAAAGGGTTCGCTCTGGGCTTCCATGAAAATCAGGTCGGCCATCAGCTTCACTTCCGCGTCCGTCAGCTCCAGGCCGGGATAGCGGGACTCCTCGGGAGCCGGTTCCGGCTCGTAAATAAACGGTTCTTCGGGCATCTGCGTCTTGTCGTAAACCCACGCGCCCTCGTAACCGGCAATCAGCTTTCCGTCCGGGAAGCCGTTTTCCAGCAGTTCCCCCACGCCCCAGGTGTTGTAATCCCTGTCATCCGGATCCAGCACCCGGATTTTCCCATCATCCGTGACGCCGGTCAGAACAACGAAGTGATTTCCGCTCTGAAATACAGACCTCGATCCCATCAGCGCAATGGCCACCTTCCCTTCCCGGACGGCTTTCAGCGCTTCGTTCACATTCAGCGCCCGTTTCCAGGGAATCTGCATCAGATCGGACACCTTTTCCAGCCGCCCGTAATGGCTTCCGCCGTACTGCACCGCGTAATCGGCGATATCGGCTGGGCTGTAGACATGGTCGGTCATATAGGTCGCAACCATGGCCAGCGCGGCGACACTGCTCCCGCTGGTTGCAATCGTGCCGTTGCCGTACCGAATGTCGGGATATTCCGACTGATGGTAGTAAGGAACCGCATCAATCGTAACCTTCGGTGCTTCCGTCTCTACGGAGGCGGTCTCCTCCGGCACAGTCGTTTCCACCGCCGTTTCCTCCGGAACGGTTTCCTCCGTGGGAACCGTCGTGGCCTCGGTTTCCGGGGTTGTGGCTTCGGTCGCCGCCGTGGTTTCCTCCGGAGCGGCGTCCACGGTAGCTTGCCGTATGCATTTGTACGAGAAAAACACCGCCGATACCAGCGCAATGGCAACGATCACGGTCAGGCAGGCTATCTTTATATAGCGGATCATTGGCATCCTCCTTCAGGGGGACAAAAGGTTCTTTCTACTCCATATACTGTTCCAGCGCGTCCTCGGAAACGCCCAGGGCATTCGCAACGGTTCCGGCATCGCAGATGGGGCTTTTCTCCGCCAGCACCAGGGCGTAGCAGCTCTCCCCTGTCCTGCCCCGGAAATCCAGCAGTCCCGCGTAAGCAAGAGCGGCGTAGGGCGACAGCAGATACCCCGCAGAACCGCGAATACCGGAAATGGTAGAGATCATCCGGCGGCTGCTGACCACACTAATATCCAGCCCCTCTCCCAACCGGGAAAGTGCGCTGTCTCTCGGGCAATACATCCCACCCCGGCGGCAGGCATCCAGATAACTGTCCACCTCCGCCAGTCCGCCGCAGGCGTAAATCAACCGTTCCAGCCCCCCGGGCAGGGTCACATCCACCTCCGGGGTGCCGGTGGGGACGCTGACGGTGTCCGTGCGGAACTGGCCGTGGTGAATCAGATTCCACAGATTCCCGTTTTCGTTGCAGCAGCAGATAATATTCCCGATGGGCAGTCCCCACGCCCGGGCGTACCACGCGCTCATGGGCAGGTCAAAATTGCCGCACACCACGGAAATATCCACGCGCTTTTCATGCTCCGTAATTCCCGCCCGGGCAAACTCACCGAAAATGCCGAACAGCACGGCGATTCCCACGGCGGTTTTCGCCCAGCCGCCGTCTGCCCCCGGGCAGCCGCCCCGCAGCTGCTCCCCCAGAATGTGTACCAAATGGTCAAACGTCCATTCCGGGTTGTGCCAGCACTCCCCGGCAATGATCCGCTGGGGCAGGTTCACCAACCGGACGGGATAGCGCCCGACGCAGAATTCCACATCCCACCGGGTCAGCTTCGTGTTAAACAGCCGGTTCAGCACCTCGGCGACGCACTGGTGGAAAGATTTCTCTTTCAAAGCGTCGATCTCCTCCCGGGAGAAAACAGGCTCCCGGAACGGCACATACAGCCCGCCGTCCGGCCCCCGGTTTTCCCGCAGGACACGCTGGGCGGTGTAGGCGTCCCGGTTATTTCGCGTGGTCACATACAGCACATTCCATCACTCCAATGGCATTGTTCCAGAAAATGTCGCCCACCGTCTTCTCATCCAGCCCGCGTTCCAGCAGTCGCTGGGCAAGGGCAGGCCAGCTCTGGACGCCCTCAAACCCGGCGGGCATTTCGGAAATTCCGTCCAGATCGCCGCCCAGGGCAATGTGCTTTCCGCTGGGATCAAGCTCCATAAAATGAAGAATGTGGTCGCACATGGTGTCCAAAGTGGGCTTCTCCCCGGTGAACTCCGCGCAGACGTTGTACCCGGCCACGCCGCCGGTCTGGACGATGGCGCGGAACATGTCGTCCGTCAGGTTGCGGCTGTTGTTCCAGACAGCGCGGCTGTTGGAATGGGTGGCGACGATGGGCGCCTGGGTGATATCCATAATATCCCAGAAGCCCTCGTCGCTGATATGGCTGACGTCGATCAGCATTCCCAGTCTCTGAGCCTCTCTGACATATGCCCGCCCTTGGTCAGTTAACCCGCCGCCCGTCTCATGAGAGCCGGTGAGGGGATTCTTTTCGTTCCAGCCGAGGCTGGAAATCCGGAAGCCGATGAGCCAAAGGCTACTCAGCAGCTCCGGGTCGTATCCGATTCCGGCAGTTCCTTCCAGCGTCAGGATGGCGGACATCTTTCCGTTCTTCCGGTTTTCTTCAATTTCCTTTGGGGAATAGGCTATGGAAATCAAATCCTTGTTCTTGTCCATTTCCCGCTGGAGCGTGGCGATCTCCCGCTCAAAGGCGACCACAGGCGACACATGATGACGTTTCTCCATAAAGGGCGTGGTGAAGCAGGCAAAGCACTGGGCATAGCCCCCCAGCCGGGACGCCCGCTCCAGATCGATATGGAAGCCGTTCTTCCGCAGGCTGCCCGCCTGATTCATATCGTCGCCCAGAAGTGCAAGCACTGTATCACAATGCAGGTCGATCACAGGAAAATTCATTGAAAGGCATCCTCCAAATGGTGAATTTCCGGGTGAAGCGTCTGGGTTCCATCCGGTGCGTAGATTTCAATAACGTCAAACCGGGGCTGTAAGTCCGTGGGGTTTTCGGATAAATACAATGCGGCGGTGGTGCGGATCCTGTCCTGCTTTTTCCGGTCAACATACTCCATCGCCTGAGCAAAATCCGCCGATTTCCGAAGTTTTACCTCCACAAATACCAAAAAGGCTTTGTTTTTGACAATGAGGTCGATTTCCCCGAACCGGCAGCGGTAGCCGCTTGCCACGACGGTATACCGCTTTTTCCGCAGATATTCCGCCGCCAGTGCTTCGCCCCAAGCGCCTGTCAGCTTACTTTTCCCCATAGAACTTTTTGAGGAAGCTCATCCGGTGAATGGGGCAAGCACCATAGGCGCGGAGGGCGTCGTAATGCGCCCGGGTGGGATAGCCCTTGTGGATGTCAAAGCCGTACTCTGGGTACTGCTTCGCCATTTCCAGCATAAAGTCGTCCCGGGAAACCTTGGCAAGCACCGACGCCGCGGCGATATTGGCGCTGAGGCTGTCCCCCTTGACCACGGTTTTCACTGGAATTCCGAAATCCTTTTCCCGGTTTCCGTCGATCAGAACAAGGTCAGGCTTTACGGCAAGCTGCCCAAGCGCCCGCTCCATGGCAAGAAACGTGGCCTGCAAAATATTGATCTCGTCGATTTCCTTCTCCGTGGCAAAGCCGATCCCGTAGGCGATTGCCTGTTCCTGAATGATGGGGAACAGCTCCCGGCGTTTTTTGTCCGTCAGTTTTTTACTGTCCGTCAGGCCGGGGATATCCAGATGGGGCGGCAGGATCACCGCCGCCGCGTACACAGGGCCAGCCAGCGGCCCGCGCCCCGCCTCGTCCACGCCACAGATCGTCCCCACGCCGCCTGATAAGAATCCATCTTCAATTTCCCACATTTTCCCGTCGCTCATACCATATCCTCCGGCATTTCCAGAGTAAAATTACCCAATTTTCCGCTTCTGAATTCATCCAGCAGGACTTTTGCCATCCGTTCGGTGTTCACTTCCCCGCCGGAAATCAGATAGCCCCGCTTTCTTCCGGCCATTTCCAGCAGCTGCCAGCCGGGCGTCCCCTCCGGCGCTTCCACCTTGTAGCGCTCCAGCAGGGTCCGGGGATAGAATTGATGCAGCAGCTCCATCAGGCGGTACGCCAGCTCCTCAAGGTCAATGACGCCTTCCTTGACCGCGCCGGTGTAGGCCAGCATCATACCCACCTCCGGGTCTTCAAACTTCGGCCACAGAATGCCGGGAGTGTCCAGCAATTGCAGACCGCTGTCCACCGTCACCCACTGCTTGCCCCGGGTCACGCCGGGACGGTTTTCCGCCTTCGCGCTTTTGCGGCCGGAAATCTGGTTGATCAGGGTGGACTTGCCCACATTGGGGATTCCCACCACCATCACCCGGAGGGGACGGTTCATCCCCCGCTTGGCGTCCCGTTCCAGCTTTTCGGCACAGGCCAGCCGCGCGGCGGGGGTAAATCCGGAAATTCCTTTTTTCGTTTTGCAGTCCGTGGCGATGACCGCCATGCCTTTTCTCTTAAAATACTCCGCCCACTTCTTGGTCGCGGTGGGGTCTGCCAGATCCATGCGGTTCAGCACGATCATCCGGGGCTTATCTCCGCAGATGGCGTCGATATCCGGATTCCGGCTGGAAACGGGAATCCGGGCATCCACGATCTCGCACACTGCGTCCACCAGCTTTAGATCCGCTTCGATCTGCCGCCGGGTCTTGGTCATGTGGCCGGGATACCACTGAATGTTCATGTTATCTGTCATTATACCGCTCCGACTCTCTCAAATTCTCTGGGATACGTCCCCTCGTCCGTGCCGGGATACATCAGGAAAATCGCCTTGCCCAGCACTTCCCGCCTGTCGATCTGCCCCACGTCGGGGTAGCGGCTGTCCTTGGAAATGCCCCGGTTGTCCCCCAGCACGAAAATGCAGCCCTCTGCCACCGTCAGCGGGAAGTGAACGCCGCCGTCCACGGTGGTCAGCGCATTGATATAGTCCTCCTGGAGTACCTCACCGTCCACGGAAACTTCTCCGGTTTCAAAATTGATATCCACGGTCTGCCCTTCCGTTGCAATGACCCGCTTGACGATGGGCTTGCCGTCGTCAAAGGATTCCTTGCTGATGACGACGATATCCCCCCGCTGAGGGGTATGGTAAAACGTATTGTTCAGCAGAAGCAGATAATCTCCGTCCAGCAGCGTCATCCGCATACTTCCGCCGGACACCACGATGATCCGAAACACCAGCAGAAACAGCAGCATCACAATCAAAAGCAGATACAACATATCATGGGCGTACAGCAGCACGCTTTTCTGCCAGCCCAGCTTTTCCTCTTCCTTTTTCTTCCTCTTCTCTGCCATTATAGCGTCCCTCCCATAGAAAACGGCCTGTGCCGTCGGGATATTCTCCCTTTAGTATAGCACAATAAGCGCTTGTTTTCTATAATAAAATGTAAATATTTCCCACATATCGCCCAATCATACGATTTCTCGATAAAATGGTGTTAACCATTTTATCCTGCGAATCCTTCGCAGGCCGCCGGTGGCGGCGAGAAATGTATGGACTTACGTTTTTTTGCGGCTACGCCGCCGGCTGCTGAAACAGCAGCCGGATAAAACGGTTTTTAACCGTTTTGTTAAAAACTAGTATCAGCGGAAAACCCCCACGGCGTAATAAAAAAAGAGGGCAAAGCCCTCTTTTTTTATTGAATTGCAGCTTAGACCTTCTCCTTGACCTTGGCAGCCTTGCCGGCGCGGTCGCGCAGGTAGTACAGCTTTGCCCGACGAACCTTGCCCTTGCGGACAGTCTCGATCATGGCAACGTTGGGAGAATGCAGGGGGAAAACCTTCTCGCAGCCCACGCCGTAGGAGATACGGCGAACGGTGACGGTCTCACCGATGCCGCCGTGCTTACGGGCGATAACGGTGCCTTCGAACACCTGGATACGCTCACGAGCGCCTTCCTTGATGCGCACATGCACACGAACGGTGTCGCCGACCTTGACTTCGGGCAGCTCCTCCTTCATGTACTGGCTGTTCAGAGCCTTAACCAAATCCATCTTATTGTCCTCCTTAAATATTAGGCGTTCATGCCGCGCACAAGCCGGCAGAGGACTCACCTTGATTTCAGACCGATTTATTCTAGCACGGATTCATCTGAAAATCAAGCCTTATTTTCCAAAAAATTCGGAAAACAAGGAGGAAAATAAGGGCTTATTGATAGCTGTAGCTTCTGTCCGTCCCTGCCCCCAGGCGGGTCAGGCTCACCGTTTTCGCCGAGCGGTTGACGGTCACAAAGTCAACGGCGTGTTCCGCCGCCGTCCCAACGGTTCTGACAACCTCGCTGTCCGCCCCCAGGCTGTTTGCGTCCGACGTGATCGTAACGATCGGGTAGTCCGTCTCGTCCGAGACAATGCCGTCGCCATGGCTGTGACCGCAGAAGAAGCCAACGATTTCTCCGCCGTGTTTCCCCGTAAAATTGCAAGAAACGGAAACATAGTCCCACTCCCCCGCCGTTCCGTCGGTGCCGGTGTAGCTGGTCTTATTCAGGAAGGCAGCCAGAATTCCCCGCAGCACCGTCAAATCTCGAATTTGGGCGGAATAGGCGGCAACCGGCGGCACATGGGCAAACAACGCGATACACCATCCGTCCTCCGTAAAGGAAAGCGCCGTGTCCGCCAGCCAGTTCAGCTGGGTATTGCCATAGCCGAAGCTCGCCGTCCGCAGATGATCGCTGTCCGACCAGCAGGAGTTAAGGACGATCAAGCGGATTTTCGCCGCCGGGTAGTCTACATAAAAATAAGAGCCGTCCCCGCCGAAATGCCGCCGCTCGTCTTCCGCCTGACTGCGGAAAATCGCCCCAAACAAAGCCCCCGCGCTCATCTGCGCCGTGCCGCAGGAACCGTCGTGGTCGCCCAGCGCCTGTAACAGCCTGCGCGCGCCAATGGGACGCAGGTTTTTCGCCCCGGCGGCAATGCTTTCCCTTGCGGCGGCTTCACTCTCCGCATCCGTGCGGCACACGTCGCCGCAGCAGACCGCGAAGGGGACGCCGCAGCCATCCATCACCGCCGCCGTCAGATTACCGGTATGTCCCGAATTGGGCGTAGCGCTGTCAGGAACGGCGTGAATGTCCGAAAACAGGGCAAATGTCACGCAATCTACGCCTCCTGCGTCCTGATTTGCCGTTATTTTGGTGACGGCCGCATCCACGGCCTCCTGCCAGTAGGACGGCACCACGTAGTCCGCAACCGCCTGGTCAACATACCGTCTCGTAGCGGCGTCGCTGTCGGCCTGGGGATCCCGCACGCCCTGAAGACGGCTGGTGCGGAAATTCACCGTGACCCCCGGGTCGGTGGTCAGTTTTCCGGTAATGTTGATCAGCCGGATACTCCCCGCGTCCTGGTTAAATTTGCCCTTCAGGGACTCCAGCCACTCTGCCTCGGTGCCGGTGAAGCCGTTGTTCTTGGCGATCTCATAGGCGGACGCGCCGTCAAATTCCCCGCTCTCCTTGGCCTGCGCCAGCGCTTCGTCAAGAGACGGAAGCGTCACCGTCTCGACCTGAGAGACGGTACCACGCCCATTCACCCCGGAAACCTTCAAGAACTGCCCGACTTCTGCGTTTTCCGGAGCCGGAATCAGCCCGTCATAGCAGAAAAAGTTTTCCGATTCCAGTCCTCCGGAAATTGCCCCGTGAACCTGGATCAGGATGGAAAATGTACTGATCCTGGCATCTCCCTGGGTAAGCACCACAGACAGCATTCCATTCCCCGGGCAGGTCAGCACCTGGGGCGCAAGCTCCACCGTCAGCACGTTTCCGTATACTGAACAGGCGGGGCTCCCGTCGGGCAGCGTATCATATTCCCCGCCGGTGCCGTCGGCCTTCCAGAACCGAACCACAGCGTGGGCATCCTCGGGAATTTCCCAGCTTTCCCCGCCGCAGAGGAGGGACAGCTCCAGCTGTCGGGCGTACTGGTCGCCCTCCACCACGTCCACCCGGGGCATGACCGCCTGTCCGGACAGATCTATTTCCAATTTGTGTTTGACATACATCATGTCAACCCCCTTTCGCCCGAAAGGGGAAAAAGGAAGCCCGTTGCACAAAAAGAAGCAACGCAGCGGAAAATCTCCCTGCGTCGCTTAAAATACCATATCAATCATCCGTTTTTGCGGCCAGAACGGCGTTTTTTCCGTTCATGGGATTCCACTTTCCGCTGATGTAATACCCGGCAAAGAGGATAAACAGCAGCAGGTTATGGGCGATCATACACGCCCAGGCGGACACTAGCCCCATCCCCAGCAGCTGGGTACAGATGAACGTCCCCACAATGCGCACGCCCCACATACCCGCAATGCTGCAAACAAAGGGCATCAGCGTGTTTCCCATGCCCTGCATCATGCCTTCCACAATGATGGACACGCCGTAAAACGGCTCGGACACCGCCACCATCCGCAAAACCGTGACGCCGAGGGCGATCACCTGGGCATCCTTAGAGAACAGACGCATCATGTTGGGCGCGAACAGGAACAGCAGCGACCCGGAAACGATCATCAGACTGACTTCGATAAACAAAATCATCCGCCCCAGCTCCTTGACCCGCCGGTTGTCTCCCGCGCCGAGAGCGTTGCCCGCCAGCGTTGCCGCCGCTGTCTGCATTCCGTAGCCGGGAATGTAAAACGCAGATTCCACCGTGTTGGCGATCGTGTGGGCAGCGGTGGTGATCTCCCCCAGAGAGTTGATCATCGACGCAAAGGCCACATAGCCCAGGGAAGTTCCGAAGCGCTGCAGGGCATTGGGAAGCGCCACCCGCAGGCAAGGCTTCAGCACGTCCCAATCCGGCCGCAGCTTCTGCCCCCTGGGAGACAGCAGCGGATGCCGCCAAAGCACCACGGTGATGCACACGCCGCCGATCACGAAGGAAATGGCGCTGGCCACGGCCGCACCGATGACGCCCCATCCCGCGCCAAAAACGGTCATGCCCCACACCTGCCGCGTGGGGTAGATCAGCAGAAAATTAAGGATCACATTGATGCCGTTCACCAGGAACCCGACCCGCATAGGCGTCTTGGTATCCCCCGCCGAACGAAGCAGCGTACCGAAAATCGTAATGGCCGTCCGCGCCAGCATGGGAGTATACAGAATAAAGAAGTACCGGGCGGCCAGATCCTGAATGGCGGGATCGACCTGCATCCACACCGGCACCTTGCTGCTCAGCGCCAGCATCAGCGCAGTAAAAAACGTACCGCAGACCAACACCGCCAGCACCGCCTGAGACGAGGCTTTCCCCGCCCGTTTTGTATCCCCCGCCCCGCAGGCCTGGGACACGAAGGACAAAAAGCCCACGCCGATCGCGGAAATGGTACTGCCAATCAGCCAGTTGACCGTGCTGGTAGCGCCCACTGCCGCGGTCGCCTGGGTTCCGATCGCGCCGACCATGGCAGTGTCGATATACTGCACCGCCGTCTGCATCAGCTCTTCCAGCATGGTCGGCCACGCCAGCGTCAGAATGGTCGGCACCATCCCCCAGGGGAGAAAAGAACGCTTCGTTTTTTCCATGAAATCCTCACATCATTTTTTCTGTATTATCCAGCAACATAATCAAAATGTCAACTTCTCACAGATAAAAAGAAGGACACCCACACGGATGTCCTTCTTCTTTGGTGGGCGAGGCGGGACTTGAACCCGCACGTCCGCAGTGAACACTAGAACCTGAATCTAGCGAGTCTACCAATTCCACCACTCGCCCATATTCGCCTGCCGGTTTCCCTCAGCGCCTGAGTATCTTATCACAGCAGGCGGAATTTGTCAACAATTTTTTGTCAATCCTTGTAATAAAGCATACAGTGGCAATAGCCCTTGAAATTCGGGTCGGCGATCTGTTCCCGGAATTCTTTGCAGATGCACTTATTGTCCTCCGTCCGCTCCAATCGGCACGGGCAGTAGCCACCCGTGCGCTTCAGACCTTCCCGGACGGTTTTTACCAGTTCCTTATCGTCGTTGAGCCGAACCGCCATCATCCGACACTTCCTTTCAGGGGACATTATAAATCGGCAAAACCCGCTTGTCAACAGAATTCAAACAGCCTTTTCAGATAGCTGCACGGAACAAATTCTCCGGAACGCGCCATGGCAAGAATCGCTTCCCTGTCCGCGTACATTTTGTCCACGGTCTCGCCCTCCTGCAAAACCACGTCCGCAAGGTCAAAATCCTGGCGGAACAGCCAGACATCGCTGAAATAGTTGTCCCCCTGCAATGTAAACAGCACTCTCCCCTTCTTAGGGTCGAGGGTCAGGCCGGTTTCCTCCCGCACTTCCCGCATTGCGGCGGTCAGGCTGTCGTCTCCCGCCAGGGCGGAACCGCCGGTGCTTTCCCACAGGTTCGGAAACCCCTTATTGGGGCTGCGTTTGGTCAGGAGAAATTCTCCCCGGCTGTTCAGCATCCAGACATACACGACCAGATGGTACTCCCCCTCGGACAGCGGGTCGCCCCGGCGGTGGAGCCACCCGGTTAGGTTCCGGTATTCGTCATAAACGTCCCACAATTCGTTCGCACTGCTCTGTAAATTCAACCACCCCTGCACGCGGGTAAACAATTGGTTAACGGCATCGGAACAGCCAAGCTCCCGTGGCAGCCTGTCCGTCAGAATCGTATGCCCGGACAGAACAGGCAGCTTCTCGATTTCGGCAAAAAACAGCATTCCGTACTCTGTTTTGCCCTCGGCGTAGGCACTCACGGCGCGGATATCCGCCTGTTCCACCCCAGTTTTCTCAAGCAGCACCCGACGGGCAGTTGCCTCAATGCTCTCCGCCGGTTCTCTGCGCCTGCACGGAAGCCCGCGCTCGGAAAAAATCCACTGTCCTTTGTATCTCGCGGCAACCACAACTTCCCGCAGAAGCCCATCTTCCATTTTCCCAGGCTCGAAAAATTCGATCTCCATCCTATCCACCCCTCACAGTTCTTTCTTCATACAGTCCGGCGCGATTTCCACATACCCGTGCTTCTGGTAAAAGCACCGAGACGCACCGTATTCCTTGCCGCCCAAGTGAACAAGCACCGCCGTTTTCCCCTGAGCTTTGGCATAGCCCTCCGCCGCGGCCAGCAGCGCAGAGCCAATCCCCTGCCGCTTCCGCGCGGCTTTGACGTACAGACGGTGCAGCACAACGTCGGAAGAATTCTCCACAGAATTGTATCCCACGCACCTGACGACCCGGTCATGCCCGTCCAGCGCCAGCCAGAACATATCTTCCCTATCCAGGTACGCCCCCTGAATGTCCAGCAGGTCATCATTCAGCCGCGGCACCCGCCCAAGGGCGTCCTTCGCTTCCAGAACCATGAAAATCATGTCATCCCGGTATTTTTCCTGATAAGGAATGATCTGCATTTCGCACCTCCGTAACGT
>CAKTKX010000023.1 GCA_934572365.1 uncultured Oscillospiraceae bacterium | reverse complement strand
GCTCAGCCCTCGCGGGAAACGCTGACCACCTTCATGGTGAAGGAGCCGGCAGGGGCGTTGACGGTGAAGGTCTCGCCTGCGGCCTTGCCAACCACGGCGCGGCCGAAGGGGGAGTCGTCGGAGAGCTTGAACTCCATGGGGTTGGCTTCCTGAGAACCGGTGATGCGGTACTCGGTCTGCTTGCCGTGCTCATCCTCGACCACTACGGTGCAGCCCAGGCCGACACGGCCGCTGGCCTCGTTCTCGTCCTCGATGATGACGGCGTGGGACAGAACGTCCTCAATCTCGGCGATGCGGCCGTAGAGCTTGGCCTGCTCGTTCTTGGCGGCGTCGTACTCGGAGTTTTCGGACAAGTCGCCGTAGGAGCGGGCCTCGGCGATCATGGCGGCGACTTCGCGCTCACGGGTGGTTTTCAGGTAATTCAGTTCCTTTTCCAGGTCGGCAAGACGCAGACTGGTGATCTTAAATTCTTTTGCCATATTCAAAATCCTTTCTCAGATAAAAATATCGATAGCTCCAGATATTATAGAAGAATTATGCCCCATAGTCAAGTTTTATTTGCGGTTTTCGGGGAAAGAATGTCCGCCCGTGGGAGAGCCACAGGCGGACGGCAATATAGCACGGAGTTAGTCACTCACGGCTTTTTCTGCTTCCCCGCGATACAGCCGGACGGTGAAGATCGCGGTCACGATGACGATGACCGCCAGAATGGCCTCCAGAGCGGGGATGGGAACGGCATCCTTGAGCAGCGCGGCCAGGGCGTCCACGGCGAAGTGGATGCCCATGGCTGCGAGGAAGAAGCCCCGGCAGTGATACCGCACGGCGCGGTACACCAGATACGACAGGCAGATTTGCAGAGCAAACGCAATGAGCCGCTCCACGCCGACCATGTAGAAGAGGTAGGAAGGAAGCGTCCACAGCTGGGAGATGGTCTCCAGAGAAGTCGCCCGGGCGGCTTCGTCCAGCCCGGCGAGGGCGCTTTCCAGCTTGCCGCCGTTGATCATGGAAACGGTGGCAAGGTTGGAAACGCAGGTCAGGGCGCCGATGGTCAGCGCTTCAATGCCGCCGTGGCCTACGCCGTACATCAGGGCGGTATCCTTTTCCAGCTGGTTGTCCAGCAGATACTTCATGGCGATAAGCCGACCGAATTCCTCAAAAACCGCAGCCGCCGCGCCGCCGTACAGGGCGGACAGCCACAGATTGCCGGTCAGCCTTTCCCCAAAGGCGGAGAGCATGGCCATGTGGAGCAGCTGCTCCAGAAACCGGGCAAAGAGGATGAAGATCACCACGCCAAGGAACATGTCGGAAAGCTTTGCGCCGGTTTTGCGCTTCAGCAGGATGCACAGCGCTACGGGCGCCGCTACGCAGAGAATCAGGCTGACGACCATTCCGGTAATGCTTGCGGAAGATACTGTGTTCATAGGTTTGCCTCCTTATGATAGACCGGTTTTCGCGGCCAGAATGTCGTAGAGATTTCGTGTGCTTTCCGCGCTGCCGCCGCTGAGGACCAGCGTTTTCCCGTTCACTGACAGAATGACGCAGGCCGCCGGGCGGTAGTAGGTGTAGCGGGTATAGGTGCCGAATTCCGCGTTTTCAAACGTTCCCAGCAGCAGCCGGAAGCTGCCTACGCCGTAGGTTCGGGTGCCGTCCACGTTGCCCTCCCGGTATTCGATGCCGTCGATGGCGTCGTATTTTACGGTGAGGTCGTCGAAATAAGAGGCTTCCACGGTAAAGCTGTCGCTGTCGAACCGGTAATGGAGGTTGCCGGTGAACAGCATGACCACGACGAACACCGCAATCACCGCCGTGAAGATCAGCACGCCGACGGAGATTTTCTTGGACAGCGGGTCGGGTTCGCTTTTCGTTCCGTGAATCCGGTGGTAGCGGTAGGAATAGGCAATGGGAAGGATGGACAGAGCGGCCACGGCGAGAATGGTGACGATAATCCCCGGCACCTCCGGAAGCAGGGCGGCAAGCACCATGATAAGGCCGCCGATGACCCAGACCTTACCGGCGAAGCGGTGGGTGGCGATCCAGTTTTCCTCGCTGCCCAGCGTCCAGGAAATCCGGATGCCCACGGTGCGGTTGGGGCGGCACTTGGGGAGATAGTTGCCGATGGCGGCGAACATCAGTCCCAGCCCCGCGAAAAGGAGGCCGGCGAGCCGGAATTTCCACCCCAGCGCCACCGCGTAGGTGATGCCGCTGACGAGGATGGAGACGGCGGGTATCATCCAGAACAGCAGACCTACCACTTTTTTGCTCTGATTCCGGTTTTTAGCGTCGCGAAAAACAAGAAAGAGCACCAGATAATGGGCGGCCAGCAGGAAAAGGGGTTTAAGAAATACGGCGGCGGCCTTGCCGCTCCATCTGTCCGCGCCGTGCATGCCCCAATGGGTGGCAAGCTGGCCGGGAAGCCGGTTCCACAGAAGCAGCCCTGCGGCGATAGGGAGAAGGGCAAGCACCGTGGAGATGATCAGTTCCTTTTTGTACTGCTTTATCATGGGTTGCTGCCTCCTTTCAAGTCCGTGAGCCAGAGCATGATCTCCTCTAAGACCGAGGTGTTCAGCTCATAAAAGATGAATTTTCCCTCCCGGGTGTCCCAGATCAGGTCGGCGTCCTTCAAAACGGACAGGTGCCGGGACACGGCGGCGGGGGTGATGCTAAAATGGTCGGCAATTTCCCCGGCGGACAGCCTGCCGGACTTGAGCAGATTCAGAATTTCCCGCCGGGTCGGGTCGGACAGGGCTTTTAGGGTCTGCTGTAATGCCAAGGGATTCACCTCCGATCGAACGTTTAACAATTAACTGAATTGTTAAATATATGGTACCATAAGAACGACCCGTTGTCAAGCAGAAAAAGGGCGGCCGCTATGGCCGCCCCTCAAGTCAGATTGCTTCAAATATCAGCTCGTCATACCCGGTTTCCCCGTCCTGCTCCACGCCGAAGCGGACGCCGGGAAGCTCCGCGATTACCAGCTCACAGGTGGTGTTGACGATGCAGCCGGGGCAGAGATGACCGCCCAGGGTGGAAAGGTCTTCTCTGGACAGGGCGATGTGCAGATGACACCGCTGCTCGCTGACGGTTCCGTTCAGACTGACGATCTCACAGTGTTCCCCGATGGACCGGATGTTCACTCCGCTGGCGTCCCGCACCTTCGCTTCCGTGACGCAGCCCACGGCGGAAAGCACCACTCCCGCAGCGATATGCTTCTCCTGAGCGAGTTCCCGGATGGAAAGAAGCAGATCGTCTCCCCGGTGAAGACGGACGCAGTGGCAGACAAAAGCGCCGGACGTGGTCAGAATGGGACGGTTCATCGGTAATCCACCAGCTCTCCCATGTCCCGGCGTTTTTTCTCCCGGAGGGGATCGCCCTCCTTCGCGTAGCCCAGAGCGATCACCAGCCGTACCGGCTGATCAAGAGCGCAGGCTGCCCGGAGCTTGGCGTCGTCCAGCCAGCCGATGATGCAGGTGGAAAGTCCCTGGGCGGTGGCCTCGGCGGTGAGATAAGCGGCGGCAATGCCGATGTCGATGGAGCGGTAGTCCACCTTCGTCACCTTGGAACCCACAGCGGCGCTCTTAGAGTAGGGGCGCTCGGAGATCACGATCAGCACCGGCGCCTGGGCGGCAAATTTGTTCATGCCCATGCCGGTCACGCCGGCAACCACGGTCTTGGCGGCCTGCCCCCGGCAGACGGTGAAGTGGTAGGGCTGGGCGTTGCAGGCGGAAGGCGCTAAGCGGGCAGCTTCCAGCACGGCGTCCAGCTTTTCCTGTTCTACAGGCCGGGTTTCATCGTAACTGCGGCAGGACTGGCGGGCGCGGACGATTTCCAGAAAGTCCATAAGTTGGCTCCTTTGTCAGATTTTCAGGATGCGGTTGGCTGCCCGCTCCTTGGGGGCGGGATCCTCGTCGGCGTAGCCCAGAATGCAGCAGCCGATGCCCCGGTAGTGTTCCGGGACGCCCCACTGATGCAGAAGCGCCTTGCCCTCTTGGGTGTCGAACATCTCCCGGGCGCGGTTGATCCAACAGCTGCCCAGCTCCACGGCGTGGGCGGCGTTGAGCAGATTGCCCAGCACCAGAGAGCCGTCCTCCACCCAGGTGGGGTAGGTGGGGTCAGCCAGCACGACGATGACGCAGGGCGCGCCGTAGAAGGGGTCTGCGTCCGTACCCATCACGGCGGCGTTCATCCGGGAAAGCTGATCCCGGGTAGCCTTGTCCCGGACGGCCACCATGACAGGCTTCTGGTTGTTCATGGCGGAGGGGGCGTAAAGCCCGGCCTCCAGCACGGCGTCCAGCAGCGCGTCCGGCACCTGCTCGGGGCGGTACTTGCGGACGCTGCGGCGGGTTTTCAGAAGTTCACACATAAAAATTACCTCCTAATAAATATCATTCTGCTGACGGTACCGTCCAATGTGCCGTCAGATTGTTTTGACCCTGAACCATTGCAAAGCCCATGGACGCATACAGGCAAATTGCCGGGGTGTTGTCCGCGTCCACGAGCAGCATCATTCCATTGGGACGGTTCATTTCCAGCGCTTTCGCCAGCAGCTTTCGGCCGTATCCCATGCGCCGGTAGGCTTCCAGAACGAGGAAATCAAAAGGCTCATTTTCCTCAAATATGTAGGTCACGTCCAGATAGCCCACGACTTTCCCGCCGCGGATGGCCAGAAACGTGCGGAAGCGATCCTGCGACTGCATGACCTTTTCCGCCGTCCAGTACATATCTTTGGTGTGCATGGCGCGGTACTGCTCCTCGTACTTGTGGGAAAGCGGCTCGATGCCGGTGGTATCAACGTCTGGCGCCGGGTCAACCAGCACCATTTTCTGCTGCTCTGGCTCAAACTCCGCCCCGCGCTGCTTCAGCAGTGCTTTCAAAAGGTAGTTGCCGGGGTTGAACACGAAATCGGTACCGTAACCGGGGTAGTTCTGCTCCAGATAGGCGAACATCTCGCTATAGGCCTCCTCATCCCGGGACAGGCCAACCAGCATTTCCATATAGTTCTCCCCTGCAGGAACCAGAAACGCGAACAACCCAATCATCTGCGTTCCCTGATAAACGCCGAATACGCAATGCCTGTCCGGGTTTTCTATGGATTTGATCAGATTGCTCCGCACCTGTTCTTCACTGCACAGCATAGGGTCGGAAAAATAGGGGTCATCCTGAAAACCGGCCGCAAAGCAGCGGCATTCTTCGTAAGCTTTTATCATTCGGATCATGGTTTTCTCTCCAATGCCAGAACACTTTCTACTTTCCACTATACCACAATTTCCCGAGAAAGGCAAAGAAAACTGCCGGAGAGATGCCCCGGCAGTTTTGACCGTTATTGGTGCAGCCCGAACAGAGGGCTTGCCACCCGCTTATACAGCAGCATCGTCAGCACGGAGACGACCGCGCCTTTCAGCAGGTTCAGCGGCGCAACGCACAGCAGAACAAAGGTGGAGACATTGCTGACCCCACCACGGATGGCGGTTCCCATGGCGATGATGGTGTCCAGGGGAATGCCGTACAGCTGGGCGAACTTGGGCAGAAGGTAGACGGCATTGAAGGCGCTGCCAAACACGGTCATGACCAGTGTGCCGATGGCAAGGCCGATGATGGCGCTGTGCTTGCTCTTGTGGGCGTGGTAGAAAACGGTGGCGGGGAGAACCAGGGAGCATCCCACCACAAAGTTGGCAAGATCGCCCACAAAGGCGGTGGAAGTGCCCTTCAGGAGCAGCTTCAGCAGGATTTTTACGCCCTCGCAGATTACAGTCGCGCTGGGTCCCAGGTAAAATCCGCACAGCAGCACGGGCAGCTCGGAAAAGTCCAGCTTGTAGAATTCCGGCGCGAGAATCACCAGGGGAAAGTCCAGCACATGGAGCACGGCGGCGATGGCGGCGCTGATGCCGATGATGCTCACCCGCCGGGCGGGACTGACCTTCCGCTTTTCCGGGAGAAAACGCTCCTCCAGCCGGGCGAGCAGAGCGAGCCCCACCACAATGGCGAGGCTCACGCCTACAAAGGACAGATTGTCTAAAATTTGTTTCCACAGATCGGTCATTGGTATCACCTCAAAACAAAAATGCGCCCCGGGTATATACCCAGGGCGTGAAAAAAACGCAAATATCCTTTGCGTATCTTCTTCCATCCAGACTGTACTGTCGGTATCGGAGTTTCACCGATTCAACGCTGACGCGCTCGCGGACTTGGGAAAGTTTAAATCAAAGCTTCCGTTACCGCCGGTGGGGAATTTCGCCCCGCCCTGAAGATACTGTTCAGTTCGGTTACACAGTAGCACAGAGCGGGGCGCTTGTCAAGAGGGGAATTGTGTGATACCATAAACAAAAGACGGCGACTTTTTCCGCGTTTACTGCGTGGTTTCCGGCACGGTTGTAGCGGTCTCCGTGGGGAGACTGGGGACGGTGGGGGCAGTGGCTGCCTCCGGCATTTTGAAGCCCCGGATCTTTCCCTGGGCGGCGGTGTCCGTTACGTCGCCGCCGATGATCTGGTTTTTGTAGACCAGCAATGTTGCGTAGACCGGCTCGGTGGCGCCGGGGTAGTTGTTGATCTTGTAGACGTAGCGCATGACCTTTTTTCCGGCGTATTCGCTCAGGTCATAGCCCTGGCTCTTTTGCAGGGCGTTGTAGCGCTCGAATACGTCGCTGGACGCCGCGGGAATGCGTACCTGGCTGGAATCTGTGGGGGATGTGGTGACGTCCCAGCCGAGATCCGTCAGAAATTTCACCCGGCCGTCGTTGCTGGAAGCTGTGGGCGCGGAAGTCTCGGCGGAATCCCCGCCCCCGCCCAGCAGCAAAATCAGCGCCACGATCAGCGCTGCCACGGCGGCAAGGGCGATCATTACCTTTTTCAGATTGACCTTCGCGGTCATAACCATCATAAAAAATCCCTCCCGGTTCATATTTCGGTGGTACAGCCTATGCACCGGAACCGGGAAGCAGAACGGAGGAGCTATGGAACGACTGGACAAATTCCTGTGCGACAGCGGCGCAGGCACCCGCTCTCAGGTAAAGGCTATTCTAAAAGCCGGGCGGGTGACCGTGGACGGAAATCCTGAGAAGGACGGCTCCCGGAAGATCGACCCCGCTGTCAACACTGTCACACTGGACGGGGAGATTTTGGGCGGAAAGCGCCGGATGGTGGTGATGCTCAACAAACCGGCGGGCTACGTCACGGCTACGGAGGACGCGAACGAAAAAACCGTCATGGAGCTGCTGCCGGAGGCGTGGCGGCACATGGACTTGAAGCCCGTAGGCCGTCTGGACAAGGCCACCGAGGGGCTGCTGCTGTTTACTAACGACGGCGAGCTGCTCCACCGGCTGATATCCCCCAAGAAGGAAGTGGCGAAGGTCTACTATGCCCGCCACGAGGGGCAGGCAAACGCCGACGACGTATCCGCCTTTGCCGAAGGGCTGACCCTCCGGGACGGCACGGTGTGCCTGCCCGCCCTTCTGGAGCCGCTGGGAGCGGGGGAGAGCCGGATCACCGTCAGGGAGGGAAAATACCACCAGGTGCGGCGGATGATGGCATCCCGGGATATGACTGTGACCTACCTGGAGCGCAGGCAGGAGGGGACGCTGACCCTGGGCGATTTGCCGAGAGGTCAGAGCCGGGAGCTGACGGAAGGGGAGATCGCCCAATTGGAAGAGAAAACCTAAGGAACCTCTGAATAAATCGTCTTCAGCTGGCGGCGAATCTTTTGCCCCATCCGTGCAGTTCTGAAAGCGGGAAATACATACAGTATTCCTCCGCTTCCAGAACTTTCGGCTGAGCCAAAATCTTCTGCCGCCAGCTCTCGCCGATTTATTCAGAGGCTCCCTAGCCCTGAACGGTCATTTCGCTGGAAGAAACAGACTGCCGGGGAAACGCTTGCCGGTAAACCTTGGTATATTACCTAAAAAACATAAGAGATTTTGCAATAAAATGTCAAAAGGCACTTGCAATGTGCGCAAAAGCTGTGTATAATAACAATGCGTTTTTGTGAAATGCGCATTTATGCAAGATACTAAGGAGTGACTGTAGATATGTCTAACAGCGTTTTTCAGAGTGTCATTGTTCAGTTGCGGGATATTACGGACCGCAGCTTCGGCGTAATCGATACCGAGGGGTGTGTGGTTTCCTGCACCGATATGTCCATTCTGGGTGAGCGCTGGACGGACGCCGCGCTGAAGGTGGCTAACGCCGCCGACGGCATCGTCACCTTCGGTCAGCGCAGCTTCAAGGCCATTATGGGCAATTCCAACGTGCTGGAATATGCCGTTTTCTGCTCCGGCGACGACGAGACGGCACGGAGCTTCTGCCAGATGGCCTATATTGCCCTGAACGATGCCAAGACCTTCTATGAGGAGAAGCATGACCGGGGAACCTTTGTAAAAAATATCATCATGGACAATATCCTGCCCGGTGACATTTACATCCGCGCCAAGGAGCTGCACTTTGCCACCGACGCCCCCCGGGCGGTGTTCCTGATCCGGCAGGTGGGTCACAGCGACGTGGCCACCGTGGACGTGCTGGCGGGAATGTTCCCGGACAAGATGCAGGACTTTGTCCTGTCCATCAACGAAAGCGACGTGGCGGTGATCAAGCAGATCACCGGCGGCACCACCCCCGAGGATCTGGAAAAGATTGCCAAGTCCATGGAGGACACCCTGAAAAACGAGCTGCGGATCAAGACCGTCATCGGCATCGGCACCGTGTCCGATCATCTGCGGGAGTTGGCGGATTCCTACAAGGAAGCCCAGACCGCCATTGACGTGGGTAAGGTGTTCGACACCGAAAAGAGTATCATCGACTACGAGAACCTGGGCATCGGCCGCCTGATTTACCAGCTGCCTACCACATTGTGCGAGATCTTCCTCAGCGAAGTGTTCAAGAAGAATTCCATCGATTCTCTTGACCAGGAGACTTTGTTCACCATCAACAAGTTCTTTGAGAACAATCTGAACGTCTCCGAGACCTCCCGGAAGCTCTTTGTCCACCGCAACACCCTGGTCTACCGTCTGGAAAAGATCAAAAAGCTCACGGGACTGGATCTGCGGCAGTTCGACCACGCCATTGTCTTCAAGGTGGCGCTGATGGTGCGCAAGTACCTCACTTCCCGGGAGACCCGGTAAAGAAGCATATCCTGCGGGGCTGCGTTTGCAGCCCCGCTTCTGTATGTCCGACCCGGTTTTTACGGAAAGTGTTTCCTGTTTTTGGGGCGTAATATAGGAGAAATCTAAAAGAAAGCTGAAAAAATAAGGGGAATAATTGTGGATAATCTGTTAAATCTGCGCTTTTGCCCCATTTATTTCGGAATATGATTGACATTGATTTTGTGATGTGTTACAATTCGGTTACACTGCGGGCGGTATGGGGTTGTCCCAGCGGCGATTCCGGTACCGCCTATGACGGGAGAAAGATGCGAATATGATTGAATTTACTGATGTTGTAAAATCCTATACGCAGGGTAACAAAGCCCTTAACGGCGTTACCATGCAGATCGAGGACGGCGAGTTCTGCTTTCTGATCGGCCCTTCCGGTTCCGGTAAGTCCACCATCATCAAGCTGATCACCGGTGAGCTGAAGCCCACCTCCGGCACCGTCCATGTTAACGGATATTCCCTGGAGCGGATCCGCAAGCGCGAGGTTCCTTACCTGCGCCGCACGGTCGGCGTCGTGTTTCAGGATTACCGCCTGATCGAAAAAATGACGGTCTACGAGAACGTGGCCTTCGCCATGCGGGTCGTGGGCGCGAAGGAGTCCGAGATCAAGGAGCGTGTCCCTTACGTTTTGGAGCTGGTGGGTCTGGAAAGCAAGATGAACCGCCATCCCAACGAGATGTCCGGCGGCGAGCAGCAGAGACTGGCCATTGCCCGGGCGCTGGTGAACAATCCGTCCACCATCATCGCCGACGAGCCTACCGGCAACCTGGATCCGGAGCGCTCCTTTGAGATCATGGCGCTGCTGCAGGAGATCAACAATCTGGGAACCACCATGCTGGTGGTCACCCACGATCAGAATCTGGTAAGGCTGTTCCATAAACGCACCATTGCCATCAATGAGGGCGTCGTGGTGAGAGATGGAATTGGGGAGGAAGAGAAACATGAAGCTCAATAATATCGGATATCTGCTCAAGGAGGGCTTCCGCGGCATTTTCCAGCATGGCTTCATGTCCTTTGCCGCTATCTGCGTCACGGTGGCGTGTCTGATCATCGTGGGCAGCTTCTCCGCACTGGCCTATAACCTGGACATCATGGTGCAGGATCTCAATAAGACCAGCGAAATTCTTGTGTACATCGATAGTGACCTGTCTGACGCCGAAGCAAGGTCTATCGGCACCAAAATTAACCTCTTGGACAACGTTCTGGAAGCAAAGTTCGTTTCCCGGGAGGAAGCGCTTCAGAACTTCGTCAGCGACCACGACAACGACAGCGCCTTCAGCGGCGTTCAGGCGCAGGATCTGCGCCACCGTTATGTGGTCACTCTGGAGGACAACACCAAGATGCAGCAGACCGCCGAACTGCTTTTGCAGCTGCCCGGCGTGGATAAGATCAACGCGGCCTACGAGCTGGCGGAGGGCTTCACCACCATTCAGAGCGTGCTGCACATCGTCTCCGTGGCGGTGATCGCGGTGCTTCTGGTGGTCAGCCTGCTGATCATTTCCAACACCGTCAAGCTGGCCATGTACGACCGGCGGGACGAGATCGCCATCATGAAAATGGTGGGCGCTACCAACGGCTTTATCCGGCTGCCCTTCGTGGTGGAGGGCTTCTCCCTGGGCATGATCGGCGCCATCCTGGCCTTCGGCCTGGAGTGGCTGGGCTACGACGCGATGCTGAATAAGATCAGCAGCGTGGACGCCTTGCAGCTATTTAACTTCGTACCCTTCCAGGAGCTGCTGCTCCCCATGGTTGCCACCTTCGCCGCCGCCGGTATGTTCGTCGGCATCGTGGGCAGCTGGACTTCTATCCGAAAGTTTATGGACGTATAACTATGAGCAAACACAGAGAGATAACCGTGAGATCACTTGTTGCCATCTTTTTGGCGGCGGTGATGGCGGTGAGCATCGTGCCGGTTTCGGCGGATGCCGCCACCTCCGGTGAGATCCAGAAGGAGATTGACGCACTGGAGGAAAAGAATAAAGCCATCCAGGCGCAGATCGACGCTGTGCGAAGCCAGTACGACGCCAACTATAGCGACATGGCTGATATCGTAAGCAAGAAGGAAGCCATCGATGAAGAAATTGCCCTCCTGACCGACAAGATCGAGACCACCAACGCCCAGATCTCCGCCTACAGCCAGCTCATTGCGGATACCCAGGACGAGCTGGACGCCGCCGAGGAGGAGCTGCGCACCCTGAGCGAGCAGCACCGGGAGCGCATCCGGGCAATGGAGGAAGGCGGCAGCATTACTTATTGGCAGGTCATTTTCGAGGCCAACAGCTTTACCGACCTGCTTGACCGGCTGAACATGATGCAGGAGATTTCCCAGGCCGACCAGCGCCGTCTTCAGGAAATGCGTATCGCGTCGGACATCGTCACCGCCACCCGCATGAGCCTGGAATCGGAAAAAACCGAGCTGGAAGGCACCTGGGAGGAGCTGACGGCGGCGGAGGCCGAGCTGGAGGAAAAGCGCACGGAATCCGACGACATGCTCCGGGAGCTGGAAAAGAAGTCCGAGGAATACCAGCGGATGATGGACGAGTCGGAAGCCCTTCAGGACGACCTGATGCAGGAAATTGCCGCCAAGGAAAAAGACCTCAAGCAGGCAAAGTACGACGAGTACCTGGCCAAGCTGGCCTTGCAGGGAGAAAACCCGCCCTCCAACGCCTCCTGGACGACCCCGGTGTCCGGCTATACCATCACCAGTCCCTTCGGAATGCGTACCCACCCGATTTTAGGCACCCAGAGAATGCACAACGGCATTGATATGGCCTGCAATCAGGGAACGCCCATCTACGCCACGAGAGCCGGCACCGTCACGGTGGCCTCCTACCAGGCCGGCGGCGCAGGCTACTATGTCAGCATCAACCACCTGGACGGCTTCGCTTCCATCTATATGCACATGACCAACTACGTTGTCTCCGCGGGACAGAGCGTGTCCCAGGGGCAGCTCATTGGCTATGTGGGCAGCACCGGCCTTTCCACCGGACCCCACCTTCACTTCGGCATTTCCTACGCAGGAACTTATGTAAACCCGTTGGCATATATCTTGTAAATCCATTGGCATTGCGTCTGCTGATGACAATGCCCGTCCCCATCGTGAAAAGGAGATTCCTATGAAAAATCGCAAACGTTTGGTATCCGTCCTCGCCGGCGTCATGGCGGCGGTACTGCTGCTGACGCTTCTGATGAGCATTCTGCCCACCTTCGCCGGTGCGGCATCCTCC
>CAKTKX010000022.1 GCA_934572365.1 uncultured Oscillospiraceae bacterium | reverse complement strand
GCTGTATTCCGTATGGACATGCAAATGTACAAAGCTCATGCCTTCACCTCTTCCGCCAGCTCCAGCAGCCGCCGCATACGGCTGCCCATGGCGGGCTTCGTAATGGGCGGCTCCATCATCCCCGCCAGCTCGGACAGGGACGCCGAGGGGTTTTCCTCCCGAGCAATGGCCGCCCGTCTGAGCTTTTCGGGCAGGTTATCCATTGCGCCTGTCTCTCTTATGATACGAATTGCCGCAAGCTGCTCCTGCGCGGCTTCCACCACCTTGGAGGTGTTGGCGTCGTCGCAGTTGCAGCGGCGGTTGACCTTGTTGTTCAGTTCCTTTTCCAGGCGGGCTTCCATGATGCCCATGGCGGCCACTGGCGCGCCAAGGAACGTGAGAAAATCCGAGATCAGCTCGCTGTGCTTCAAATACAGCACCTGCCCGCCGCTTCGGCCGGCCATTTTGGGAGAAAAGCCCATGACCTCCCGCATCAGGGAATCCGTCTCCCGGGCGACGCTCTGGTGGGTGGTGGCCAGCTCCATATGGTAGCCCTTCCCAGGGTCGGTAACGCTTCCCCCGGCGAGAAACGCCCCCCGGAGGAATGACGCCTTGCAGCAGTCCTCCTCCACTACCGGCAGATTCACATGGAGCGCAAGGGTATCCTGGGCATCGAAGCCGAAGGCTTCCATGATCATTTCGATTTTGCCGCTGTCCCATATCTGGAATACCAACTTCCCCGGCGACGCCAGACTCGGGAAGCTGTCAAAAGACAAATCGAACGCTTTTTTGAAAAGCTTCGGGAGAATATAGGCAAAATCCCGGCTTTCCGTAATGATTTTAATACCGTCTGCGGAAAAATTATTGGCAAACAGTAAAACGCCGAAGCACTCCGCCAACGCGCAGCAATGCTTCTGGGGCAAAATCCGGCAGACCTCCGCCTTGGCGGCAGAGGAAAAAGAGCTTGCCATGGGGAGACCACCCTTCTAATACTATTTCCTGATTAAAATCTTGATTTTAATCAGGAAGGCATCGCCTGATGGCGCTGCCTGTTTTGTGATTTATAAGGAAAGAAATCACAAAACATGTCTCATAGGAACTCCTTGCCCTTCGGGCAATTAAAATCTTTTCTAAAGATTTTAATTGGAGTTCCGTATAAGAATTCTTTCTTATCTTTACCAGATGCGAACCTCCGGCTCCAGACGAATGCCGCTTTTCCGATAGACCTGATCGGACACCTGAGAAAGCAGAGCCTTCACATCCGCCGCCGTTGCGCCGCCCAGATTAACAGCAAATCCGGCATGCTTCGCGGAGATCGCCGCGCCGCCCACCTGGTAGCCTTTCAGCCCCGCTTCTTCGATCAGCGCCGCCGCATAACCGCCCGTCGGTCGCTTGAACGCGGAACCGGCCGAGGGAATATCCAACGGCTGAGAGGCGGTGCGGCGGGCAATCAGATCTTTCATTTTTGTCCAGATTTCCTCGGAATTCCCCTTTTCCAGGGCAAAATCCGCGCTGACCACGATTCCCGGCCGGTTTTCCAGCACGCTGTGTCGATAGGAAAAGGCCATCTCGGCGTTGGACAGACGGGAAAGCTTGCCGTCCAAATCCATGACCTCGACGCTTTCGCAAATCTGGCAAATCTCGCCGCCGTAAGCCCCGGCGTTCATATACACGCCGCCGCCAACGGTTCCCGGGATACCATGGGCGAACTCCATGCCCGCGAGACCCAGATTCGCGGCATTCACCGCCGCCCGCGCCATGGTCATGCCTGCCATCACCCGGATACGGGTCTCGTCCAGCCGCTCCATGCCGCCAAGGCAGTCCTTCAGGCAGACTACCAGTCCCCGGACGCCCTCATCCGGCGCCAGCACGTTGGTTCCCGCGCCCAGAATGGCGCACTTGTGGTTCAGCTCAGCGCAGGCTTTCAGGATATCTGCCAATTCCTCTTTGGTTTTGGGAAACGCCATCACCTCGGCATTTCCGCCGATCCGAAAGGAGGTATGCTTTGCCAGAGCTTCCTCAAACCGAAGCTCCACATCGGGCAGTAATGCGGAGAGTTTCCGCTGGAATTCAGTCAACTCAGTCATAAACGCCTCCGGGTGTAAACTATGGTACAGTATATCATATTCCCCTGCGGTTTGCAATTATGACAAACATGAAATTTATGTAACAAAAGCTCATGCAGAAAGAAATTGCGGGAAAGCACTGCTCTCCCGCAATCTTTTCACATCAATCCTGAATCGGCACCGTCTCGGGAATCTCGCCCTCGCCCTCGGTGATTGCCCGCATGTAGGCCACATTCTTATCCTGGTCGAACCGCATGACACTGTGAATCATACCGTCTCCGTAAATGTCCACCATGTCTCCCCAGGAGTAGCCCTTGGCACGCACCGGGCAGGTACCACTGGTCTTGATCTCCAGACCAGACAGCATGGGCAGCATTTTCATGAGCAGATCTGTGATCTCGGAATTGGTCATACTCACGGTGACCAGCGGCAGAACCTCGTTAGCAAGATTCTGTAAATCGGAAATGCTCAGCTTTTTGACCTTGTCCAGCAGCGCCTCCATAAATATCCGCTGGCGCGAAGTACGCTTGATGTCGCTTTCGCCGTCGCCCTCCGCCTTGCGCATACGGACATAGGCAAGGGCGGTGGAGCCGTCCAGCCAGTTTTTGCCTTCCTTCATTTCGTAGTAATAACGGTCATGGAAATCGTTCAGATATTTGGCCTCCGCTGCGGTCAACTCCACATCGAGACCGTTAATCAGGTTAATTGCCTTGATAAATGCATCGAAATCAATCTCCACGTCGTAATCCACTTCGATGCCGAAGTTCTTATAAAGCGTCAGGTTCATCAGACCCATGGCGTCCGCCGTGCTGTTTGTGCAGATGTAGCCATTGTGGTAAATGCTGGTGAGCTTGATCTTGCCGCCGCTGTGGCTCTTTCCGTTGGTGTCCGTATAGTTGGGATACTGCACCAGCGTGTCCCGAAGCAGCGAGGTCAGGGTTAAGGTCTTTTCGTATGTATTCACCGTACACAGGATCATGGTGTCCGCAAACCGCTCAGCCTCGCCTTCCCGGGAAGCCTGACCGACCAGAAGGATGTTGATATAGTCCGCGCTGGACGCAACATGCGGCTCCGTTGTGGCAACCGTGGTTTCCTCTGTGGCAGCCGTCGTTTCCGTGACGGCTTCCGTCGTCTCCTCCGGCTCCGTTTCCAAATTGGAATAATCGATTTTCGGCACCTGCACTCTGTTCAGCTTGTTGAGCATGGAGTTGTAATATACCACAGCCGCAACTACCAGCGCGGCGATCAAAATCACAACAATCAGAACCGCAATCAGCACCGGCTTCTTCCAGCCGCCTGCCTTTTGCGGCTTTTTTCTTTCATAGCGTCCGCTCATGTCGTTCCTCCTAGGGATGAATGTTTCTAAACATACTGATTCGCATTATACCATGATGCCGACGGGATTACAAGTCTATTTTTCATTTTTCGCCTTTTCTTAAAAACAGAACGATGGGCAGCCAAAGGCTGCCCATCCGATGTATCCGATTATTTCTCCACGATCTCCAGCACTTCCATGGGGCAGGCCTTGACGCAGATGCCGCAGGCGATGCACTTGGAGGCGGGGCCGCCTTCCTGGAACACGATCACGTGCATGGGGCAGACCTCGGCGCACTTGCCGCAGCTGACGCACTTTTTCTTGTTGATCATGTACACGCCGGTCTTGGGGTTCTGGGTGATGGCCTCGTGCTCACAGGTGCGCATACACTTGCCGCACTGAATGCAGGTATTGGGCTTTGCGCCGGTACCCTTGGCAACGATGCGGACACAGCTCTTATCCTCGTCAAATTCCTTATAAAAAGCCTCGGAGCAGGCAGCGACGCATTGCAGACATGCCATGCACTCCACATCTTTCTTAGCAACGAGCTTCTTCATAGCACAGAATTCTCCTTCGTTTTTTGATTGTCTTTCATTATACATGTCTACGCAAGAAAAAGCAACAAAAACTTTCAGAAAATCCGATTTCTTGAGTTATCATATGCTAACTCAAATCAAAAAGTAGCAAATATTTCCGTTTTGCAAGTAACGATAGAAAAGCCGTTTTGCTTATAAAGTTGCAGGAAATTGGGTATTATTACCAGCGTAAACCCCGGCGTACGGGAAATAATAGGCTTGAAGCAAGATTCATTTGGAGGTTAAAACATGAAAAAATATGCCACTTTCGTACTAGTTCTTGTCCTTACCGCGGTTCTGTTCACCGGCTGCGGCTGCACCAACCAGGAGCCCAGCAGAAACACCACCGTTCCCACCACAACGCCGACCGCCGCGACCACCGAAACGACCCGTGCTACCACCGCGCCCACCACGATGCCCCGCGTGGAGCCTTCCACCAACGCTACCATCGACAACGGCAACGGCCCTCTGGACGAAATGACCGACGCAACGGAAAACGCCGCCCGTCAGGGTACGGCTGGTGTCCGATAATCTCCCGGGGCGGCTCGCCCCGGTACATATCATCCCATGTGCCGCCGCTTCGCCGTTCGTGCCTGCACCCGCAGACGAAGCACTCGGGTTTTGGGGATCACGGCAGTGCTGTACGGAAAGTCCTCGCCCCGGTACTGCTTCATAATCAAATCCAGCGCCCGGCGCTTTTCCTCCGGCTCGGTCACGTCCTCCAGATATCCCCAGCCGATGACGCTTTCGTAGTTGATGGAACACGTCCCGTTTTCCAGAACCAGACCGTGGGTACAGTCCAGCTCGAAACTGGCGCGGTTGTCCTTCTCTATCAGGGCATACTTCGTCCCCTCCCGCGCGCCATGGATGTAAAGGGTCATTCCGTCCGGCTCCATTCCGAAGTTTACGGGGAGAATGTAGGGAACGGTGTCCGTGTTCAGTGCCAGATGCAGCACCTCACAGCGGGTCATCATCTCCGTGATCTCGGCGGGTTTGGTCACTTCCCTGTCAGTTCGGCGCATTGCCCTTCCTCCTTAAAGAATCGTTACATATCTCGTCAGTTTTTTCTTCATTCGTTCTGCGGCGGCAACGGCCTGTTCCAGAAAATCCCCGCCGTCGGACTGTGCCTGCTTCCAGGCACAGGTAATCGTCTCCCCTGCGCATACCACCGCGCCGTGCCCCAGCCTGTCAAAGGCGTAAGAGCAGTTTTTCGCATTGGCGCTGGGGGAATCGTAGCCGTCCACCAGAAAAAACACCCGGGGATATTTGCCGCGAAGACTGCGGAGGCTTTCGGCGGAGCTGGCCGCCGTCAGAGCGCCGATTCGGGAATAGCCCAGCTTTCCCACCGCCTCCGGCGCGAACCGGTTTATCAAATCCACCGCCACCGTATGCACCAGCCGGGAGCCGCAGAGCAAGTCCTGCAACTCCGGGGCGGATTTGTTGCCGGTGCGCGCTGCCACAAACAAATCCCTCTTTCTCTCCCGGCACCCGGGCAGGAAGGGCTTGATGATATCGCTGCCCAAGTATCCGGAAACAACCAATCCGTCACAGGGATAATCGCTTTCTCCGCCGAAAAACGCTTCCGCCGTTATTTGAGCAGCAGTCGGGCTGAGCAGCTCCGGCGCGTCCAGCACCGTGTAATAGCCCATATTGCGGGCGGCGTTCAGCGTCTGCGCCAGCTCCTGCAATCCTTCGCCGCCCAAAAGGGCAAACGCGCCGAAGCTCAGCCGAACCGCCGGGACGATCCCCTTCAATCCGCCGAGCAAATCCCGGCAGAATTCTCCGTAACCTGCAGCGTCGTGAGCACACCGGGGCGGCAGAGCAGCCAGGGGCAGCATCAGCTCCACCATGGAAGGATTCTTCAGCTTCCGAATCTTTTCCTGTAATATATCAATAGACATACTCCCGCCTCCAGCATGTTTTTTGTTTATTGTACCACAACTTTTTCCATCTGCAAAGATAAAAACCTTCCAGTCCTGAATTATTTTCTTTGGGGTATACTACCTGTGAAGGGAGGGAGAATTTATGAACGCAAAAGGATGGATGCTTTCCGCCGGTCTCGGCGCTGCTGCGGGTGCGGTGGCAGTTCTGATGATGCCCAGGCAGAATCCCGTGCGGCGCGTTGCGGCAAAAGCTGCCAATAAGGCCGAAGACCTTGCCTGGAAGGTCGAGGACAAAATGAACGAGGTTCTCTGACAAAATGCCCCCGGGAGGCGAATGCCTCCCGGGGCTGGCGTCAGACTGTTTTATCCCGTCTGCTCACCTTGTATAGCTCTATTGCGCAAAAAGCCGTGGCAGTCAGCAATACCGACAGAGTGATCATGTAATCCAGCTGCGGACGATATCCGGAATAGCAAATCAGCTGCCCACCCGTAATCAGGACGGAGGATAGCGCATAGGCCGCTGCTGCGGTCGATAGAGCGGTACATAATCGTTTACCTCCGGGGGTTTTGATCATCCACGCCACAGGTCCTGTTATGACAGCCAATACGGCTGCCCCGATACAGGCGTACAGCAGCGTTCTGTCCGCAATGGCAAGGGTCTCCCCGGCAAATAGGTTTTCTCCTTTCTCTCCCTCCCAAAGAAGCTCGCCCCGTGTACCGTCAGCGTAGTTGATATACCACATATTTTTGTCACAAGCCCACTGCGTGATCTCAGCGGGATCGGTGCCGGCATCAGCAGCCGACGGCATTTTCCTGCCCTGCTCATCGACTTCCCATATTGTCCCATAATACGTTTCGCGGTTATCCGGGAAGTTATCTCTCCACCCATACTTATAGGATAACCAATCCCAGCGCGTCGTGCTGCAAATCACTCCACGCTGACAGCCCGGGTAGCCAATTCCTGTCCAGCCGCGAACGTAGTCATAGTAGTCAACGGTCAAGGCGTTATCCGCCTGCTGCTCTACGGATACAATGGCGTCCTCAGCGCTCAAATAGACCGGTGCATTCATAAATCCCCACAGCCAGGCGAATATTGACAAAACCGCGAGAACCGCTGTTGCCACCGCAAGTAATCTGCGGGTGCAGATTGCCTTTTCTACCCGTTTCATCCCGGAAACGTCGGTTTCCGGTACTATAATCTCCGTCTTTTTGAGCTTTCCCAATTCCCCGGTACATTCGCCGCACCCGCGCAAATGTTCGTCCACCATGTCCCGGCTGGCCTGGCTGACCATGTTCTCCGCGTATAGCGGCAGCAGGTCGCGGATAATGTCGCAGCTGACCTTCATACATATTCCCCCATTTCATCCCGTATTTTCTGCCTTGCCCGGTGGTAGGTCACACAGGCCCAGTTTGCCGTGCGTCCGAACAGGCTTCCGATGTCACCAAAGGAAAGCTGCCCGAAGACCCGCAGGGAGAAAACCTCCTTATAGGGTTCCGGCAGGTCGTGAAGCACCCGGTGAACGGCCATGGCCTGCTGAGCGTCCATGATCTGTTCCTCCACCGCCTGCTTCGGGTCGCTGATTTCCAGCTCGTCGATAGGCTGGGACGGGCGCTCCTTGCGCAGATGGCTGAGGTAGGCGTTTCTCGCCATGGAGCATAACCAGGTGCGGACGTCGCAGTCGCCCCGAAATTTCGGCAGAGCGTTCAACGCCTGAAAGAATACCTGTTCCGTCAGCTCCTCCGCAAGACTTTCGTTATGACTGATCGCCCGCAGGTACAGCTCCACATCCTGAAAATACGCCCGATATATCCGTTCAAACTCCGTCACGGCCTCACCTCCTACACCCATTAGACGCGGGAACGGGGAAAATCTTACAGCATTCGTGAAAAAATGGGAGGGGATTTTTCCCCTCCCATATGTCAGGTAATGTCCAGCTTGACGGTCTCTCCCTCCACCCGGATGCGGATGGCGGAAATGGGATGCTGGAAGCTATCGATGATTGCCTCGGAAATCGGGTCTTCCAGCTCCTTCTGGATGGTGCGGCGGAGATTTCTCGCGCCGTAGGTCACGGAATAGGCCTTTTTGACCAGCAGGCGGCGCAGATCGTCGTCCCAGGAAAGGGTCAGGCCGCGACTAAGCAGGCTCTCTTGCAGCTCCTTGAGCATGATGTCCGCGATGCCCAGGAAGTTTTCCTCCGTCAGGTGGTTGAAAGTGATGATCTCGTCCACACGGTTGAGAAATTCCGGCCGCAGGAAGCCCTGCAATGCCTTCATGGTCTTCTCCTTCACCTTGTCGCCGTCGCTGCGGCCAAAGCCCATGCCGCCCACGCTGCCCTCGGAACCGGCGTTGGAAGTCATGACGATGATGGTGTTCTCGAAGTTCACCACCCTGCCCTGGGCGTCCGTAATGCGCCCGTCATCCAGCACCTGAAGCAAAATGTTCAGCACATCCGGGTGTGCCTTTTCGATCTCGTCAAACAGCACCACGCTGTAGGGACGGCGGCGGATCTTCTCCGTCAGCTGTCCGGCCTCGTCATAACCGACATAGCCGGGAGGCGAACCGATGAGCTTGGAGACGGTGTGCTTCTCCATATATTCCGACATATCCAGCCGGATCAAGCTGTCCACGTTATCAAACAGATCGCTTGCCAGCTGCTTGACCAGCTCCGTCTTGCCCACGCCGGTGGGGCCGACGAAAATAAAGGACACAGGCCGCTTCTTGGGGGAAATGCCCACCCGGTTGCGGCGGATGGCGCGGGACACAGCGTCTACCGCCTCGTCCTGACCGACGATGTGGGTTTTCAGGCGGTCGCTCAGCCCCTTGATTTGCTCGTACTCCTGCGCCTTGATCTTGGACGCGGGAATTTTCGTCCACAGCTCAATGATCCGCGCCAGATTCTCCATGGTCACGGCGGGCTTGGGGTGCTTTTCCAGCTCCTCGATCTTCGCTGCCAGCTGCATCAGCTTACTGCGGATCAGCGCCAGACGCTCATAGTCCTGATTCTCCGTATTTTCATTGAGCATCCGCAGTTCCAGCTCGTAATCGTCCCGCTCCTTTTTCAGCTCGGCAAGCTGGGAAATCTCCTTGCACTGCAGGTTGACGTCGGAACAGGCTTCGTCCAGCAGGTCGATAGCCTTATCCGGCAGGAACCGGTCGGTGATGTAGCGCTCGGAGAGGACGACGCACTGGTGGGCGATTTCCGGGGAAATCTCCACCCCGTGGAACTCGGCATAGGATTTGGCAATGCCCTGCATGATAAGGCTTGCTTCCGCGATGGTGGGTTCCGCCACGGTGACGGGCTGGAAACGGCGCTCCAAAGCCGCGTCCTTTTCAATATATTTGCGGTACTCGGCGAAGGTCGTCGCGCCGATGACCTGAATCTCTCCCCGGGACAGGGCAGGTTTCAGGATGTTGGCGGCGTTCATGCTGCCCTCCGCATCGCCCGCGCCCACCAGATTGTGGACTTCGTCGATGACCAGAATGATGTTGCCGCACTCCTTGATCTCGCCGATCAGGCTTTTCATGCGGCTTTCAAACTGCCCCCGGAACTGGGTGCCTGCCACCAGCGCGGTGAGGTCAAGGAGGAATACCTCCTTATCCCGCAGCTTATAGGGGACGTCCCCCGCCGCGATCCGCTGGGCAAGCCCCTCGGCAATGGCGGTCTTGCCAACGCCGGGTTCGCCAATGAGGCAGGGATTGTTCTTCTGACGGCGGTTGAGGATCTGGATGACCCGTTCCGTCTCCACGTCCCGGCCGATGACCTTATCCAGCTTGCCCTCCCGGGCGCGGCCGGTCAGGTCCATGCAATAGCTGTCCAGGAATTTATGCCGCTTGGACTTTTTCTTCTCCTTCGGCTCTCCCTCTTCCTTTCGGGAAGGACGGGGCTGAGGCGCAGGGGTATTGCTGCCGCCGAAAAGCTGGTTCAGCAGTGGGAACGTGGCGGTCTGGCTGTCGATCTCATCGTCGTCAGAGCTGTCGCTGTCGTCCTTCTGGCCGAACATGCTGCTCATTTCGTCGCTGAGCATATCCAGGTCTTCCTCGGAAATGCCCATCTGCTTCACCGCCTGGTCAATCTGGGGAATTCCCAGACTCCGGGCGCATTTCAGGCAGTAGCCTTCATTCATGGTAACGCCGTTTTCAACCTTGGTAATAAACACAACGGCGATATTTTTCTTACATTTGCTGCACATTTTTGGCTGCATAACGCTCACTCCTTTTCGGTGCAGTATAGCATATCGGGTCTGAAAAAGGGAAAACAAATTATGAACGATACCGCCCTCTGTCAGACGCTTCCGACCTCAAATTGTTCGATTCCGTCGTCATACCACAGGTGGGTCATGTACAGCCCTCCCGCCGGGACCGTCGGGCCGGCGGCGGTGCGGTTGCCGGAGGCCAGAATTTCGCCGATCTCCTCCGGGCGTATCTTCCCCTCGGCGGCGTAAACCACCGTCCCCGCCATGGCCCGCGCCATGTTGTAAAGGAAGCCGTTGGCGCAGACCTTGAGGGTGACAAGCTCTCCCTGCCGCTCCACATTGTAATAGTATACAGTGCGGACGGTGGATTTGACATCCGTGCCGACGCTTCTCACGGCGGCAAAATCGTGGGTACCCACAAACTGGCTGGCCGCCGCCTGCATCACGTTCTCGTCTAAGTACCGGGGGTAAAACCAGGCGCGATTGACATAAAACGGGTCTTTCAACCGGGAATTGTAAATCTGATAGGTATATTCCTTCCGGGCGCAGGAGCCGATGGCGTTGAAATTCTCGTGAACCTCAAAGGCTTTCGTCACCACGATGTCGCAGGGAAGATGGGTATTCAGCGCATAGGGCAGCCGCTCCACCGGAATGGTGGAGGACGTGCGGAAATTCGCCACGTACACCCGGGCGTGGACGCCCGCGTCCGTCCGGCCGCAGCCGGTCATATGCACCGGATGCCCAACCACCATGGCGGCGGCCTTCTCCATAGTCTCCGCTACGGTGGGCAGATTTTTCTGCACCTGCCAGCCGTGGTAATGGGTGCCAAGATAAGTCAAAAACAGGGCGATATTGCGCATATTTCCCTCACATACCAAACTTTTTCAGAATAATGACCGCTGCCGTCAGCAGCGCCGCCGCGCCGAACGCGGCAAAGTCGTTACGCTGATAATGCAGCTGCTTCATCTTGGTTCTCCCCTCGCCGCCCTGATAGCAGCGGCACTCCATGGCGGTTGCCAGCTCGTCCGCGCGGCGGAACGCGCTGATGAACAACGGCACCAGAATGGGGATCAGCGCTTTTGCCCGCTCCATCAGCTTGCCGCTTTCAAAGTCGGCGCCCCGGGCTTTCTGAGCAGACATGATCTTGTCCGTCTCCTCAATCAGCGTGGGGATAAAGCGCTGGGCAATGCACATCATCATGGCAAGCTCGTGGACAGGCACTTTAATGGCCTTCAGGGGGTTCATCAGGCTTTCCAGCCCATCCGTCAGGGAAATAGGCGAGGTGGTGTAGGTCAAAAGGAAGGTGGACGTCACCAGCATCAGGATGCGCACCAGCATAAAAGCCGCACGCTCCGCGCCGCCGGTGGTGATGGTGATCCCCCAAATATCCACCAGCACCCTGCCCTCTTTGGCAAAGAACAGGTTCAGAATGCCGGTGAAAACCAGGATCATCACCAGCGGCTTCATGCCCCGGACGATGGATTTCCCCGGAATGGAAGAAATTTTGATCACCGCCAACAAAAACAGGAGCAGCACGCCGTAGGATACCCACCCGGAGGCGACGAAAAGCGTCACCATGTAAACGACCAGCACGATAAGCTTCGTTCTGGGGTCGAGGCGGTGAATGACGGAATTGCCCGGGAAATACTGGCCGAGGGTAATGTCTTTAAGCATGGCGCTTCCCCTCCTTGAGCCGCTTGATCTCCGCTGCGGCCTGGTCGATGGTGTAGACGTTTTTCACGTCCAGCCCCAGCTTTTTCAGCTCCAGAAATACCTGGGTCACCTGGGGTATGTTCAGTCCCATTTGGGTCAGTTCTTCGGCGTGGGTAAACACCTGAGCGGGCGGCGCGTCCATGGCAAGTTCCGAGCCGTTCATCACCAGCAGCCGGTCAGTCAGCCGTGCCACATCCTCCATGGAGTGGGAGACCATCATGATCGTGGCATTCTTCGCCTTGCGGTAGGCCTGGATGTTGCCCAGAATTTCCGAGCGTCCCACAGAGTCAAGACCGGCGGTGGGTTCGTCCAGAATCAGCACCTCCGGCTCCATGGCAATCACGCCCGCAATGGCCACCCGGCGCTTCTGCCCGCCGGAAAGATCAAAGGGAGAGACCTCCAGCTGTTGCTCTGTAAGCCCCACAAATCCGGCAGCTTCCCGGACGCGGCGGTCAACCTCTTCCGCAGACAGTCCCATGTTTTTGGGGCCGAAGGAGATGTCCTTGTACACGGTTTCCTCAAAAAGCTGATACTCCGGGTACTGGAACACCAGCCCCACCCGGAACCGCGCCTGCCGGGTGAGCTTCTTGTCCGACCAAATGTCCTGCCCGTCCAGCAAAACCGCACCGGAGGTGGGTTTCAGCAGCCCGTTCAACTGCTGCATCAGGGTGGACTTTCCGGAGCCGGTGTGGCCGATGATGCCGATAAACTCCCCCCGCTCCACGGAAAAGGATATGTTATCCAGCGCCTTATGCTCAAAGGGCGTCCCGGCGCTGTAAATATAAGTGAGATTCTTCACTTCCAGAATGGGTTTCAAGAAAATACCTCCCAGCGGGTCAGGCCAT
>CAKTKX010000021.1 GCA_934572365.1 uncultured Oscillospiraceae bacterium | reverse complement strand
CACTTGAGACTTGCCAGGTGGGCGATCAGAAGCACAAGTCCGGCAATCAGCCCCTTGATGCCCGCAAACGACGCCGCCACGCCCAGACCGAACCGCCAGACCCGAATGGCCTCCGCCAAATCTCTGTTTGGCAGGACAAAGCCGCACACCCCCGCCGTGCTGATCACCACCAGTGCCACGGGGGATATCAGGCTTGCTTCCACCGCCGCCGTTCCCACCACAATGCCGCCGATGGTGGAGACGGCCTGTCCGACGGCCTGAGGCAGGTGGATTCCGGATTCCTGCAACAGCTCGTAGGCGATGAGCAGCCCCAGAACCTCTGCCGCCGTGGAAAACGGCACCATTTCCTTATTCAACAGGATAATGTTCAGCAGCTGCTGGGGTATCCAGTCCTGGTGGAAGCTGACGAAGGCAATATAAATTGCCGGCAGCAGCAGCCCCGTCAGCAGCGCGCCGTAGCGGAGAATGCGGATGCAGGAAGCCAGCACGTAATCCCGCCCCCTGTCCTCCGGACTTTCCAGCAGATAGCCCAGCGTCGCCGGAGCAAGATAGGCCAGGGGCAGACCGTCCACCAGCAGCCCGACCCGGCCGTCCAGCAGCCCCTGGCAGAAGCGGTCAGGGCGCTCCGTGTATTGCAGCAGCGGAAACGCCGTGGCGCGGGAGCCGGTGACGTACTCCTCCACCGCCGACGGCGACAGAAGTCCGTCAATATCTATGGTATCCAGCCGCCGCTTCATCCGCTTCACCAATTCCGGGTTTGTAATGCCCTCCACCCACGCCACCGTCACGTTGGTCAGTGACCGGCGGCCTACCTTTGTTTCGTACAACCGCAAATCGGGTGTCCGCAGATGGCGGCGGATCAGGCTGGTATTGACCCGGATTGTCTCCACAAAAGCGTCCTTCGGCCCTTTTACCGTATTCTCCACCTCGGGAGAGGACGGCCCACGCTTGACGCCGGTTTTTACCTCGAAAGCAAGGGCGCCCACGCCAGGAAACAGAACGATGCAGAAGCCGTTCACCATTTTCAGCGCCACCTCATCCACGTCCTCGCAGACGGACACTGCCGAATTATAGACAGCGCCGTGGAGGGCAGCATCGTAGGCTTCCTCCAGGTCTCCGGAGAGATTTTCCGAAATTGGCCGAAACACGCACTCCGAAATATCCCCGCCGGAGGTCAGGCCGTCGATGTAATAGGCATAGAGGGTATTTCCGTCGCAGCGCAGGGTACGGGTCACGAAATCCCCCGCTTCGGCAAACCGGCTTTTGATCTGTTCATCTGTCATGGCTTTCCCGCCTCCAATTCCTATGGAAGTATGCCCGGATTTTGGCGGAATATCATTGCTTTTTTGATTTCATAATGGTATAGTAGAGTATTATGGAATTAAGGGGGCATCCCTAGTGAGCCGAATCGGAGAGATCAAAAAATTGTCTGATACCCCGTTTCTGAACTTTTATGAATTCGAGGCCGTCCACCGGGACGGAACGTCCGCGCCCTATTTTGTCGCTTCCCGGGCAAAGAAAATCGAGCAGCTCAAGGCCGTTTCCCACGAGAACAAGCCCGACGGTGTCGTTCTTTTCGGCGTTTACGGGGAGAAAAAGGACAGGGTCGTCCTCGTCCGACAGTACCGCTACCCCCTGGGGGACTACGTCTACGAATTTCCCGCCGGTCTTGTGGAAAACGGCGAAGACATGGCAGCCGCCGGTATCCGGGAAATGTACGAGGAAACCGGGCTGACCTTTACCCCGGTGGACGCTGGCGCCTGTTCCCGGCCGTTTTTCACCACCATCGGCATGACCGACGAAAGCTGCGGCACCGTATTCGGCTATTGCAGCGGCGAACCCACCTCGGCGCATCAGGAGTCGTCGGAGGACATTCAGGTGATCATCGCCGACCGGGCGGAGTGCAGACGGATTCTGCGGGAGGAAAACGTGGCCATTATGTGCGCATATATGCTGATGCACTTCGTTGCCAGCGAGGGCGACCCTCTGGCATTTTTGCAGAACGGAATGAGGGAGGTTCCCCAAATGGACGTCAAAATCCATCCGATGCGCCCCGATGAGGCCGGCGGGAAGGGTTTCGTACACTGGAAAGGCTGGCAGGAAACCTACACCGGCTTGATGCCGGAAGCATTTATCGCCCGTCAGACGTTGGAAAAATGTCAGGACATTGCCCGCCGCCGGCCGGAAAATACCCTTGTTGTCCGGCTGAACGGAAAAATCGTCGGCTTCAGCTGCTATGGTACAGACGATTCCGGTGCCGGTGAGGTATTTGCCATCTATCTATTGAAAGAAGCCCAGGGTCTGGGGCTTGGTCGGAAGCTCATGGATGCCACGCTGAGCCGCCTTGACCGCCGCTCCCCCGTCACGCTCTGGGTGCTGGAAAACAACGACCCGGCCATCGGTTTTTATGAACATTACGGCTTTCGCATGGACGGCACGCAGAAAAGCGCTCCGTTTGGAACGGTATGCCGGATGACCTATCTCCGAGCGTAAAATCAAATCATACTATTTCTTAATAAAATGATTTCATCATTTTATTCTGCCGTTTCACGGCAGACCGCCTGGGCGGCGGTAAGAAATGTATTGACTTCGTTTTTTAGCGGCAGTGGCCGCTGGCCGCAATCCTGCGGCCTAATAAAACGCTTTTAAGCGTTTTATTAAAAACTCGTATCAGGAGGCTTTTTATGTCCCACGTTATCGCCGCCGTATCCACCGGTGCTTCCGTTTCCGCCATCGGCATCATCCGCCTGTCGGGTGACGGCTGCATTGCGGCTGCGGATAAGGTATTTACATTGAATAGCGGAAAGTCCCTGGGGGACACCCCCGACCGCCGTCTGGTTCTGGGGGCTCTTCACGACAAGCAGCGTCGGGTCATTGACCAGTGCATGGCAGTGGTCTCCCGCGCGCCCCACTCCTACACCGGCGAGGATACCGTGGAATTTCACTGTCACGGCTCCCCTGCCGTGCTGGCTTCGGGGCTGGAGGCTCTGTATCTCGCCGGGGCGCTTCCCGCCAAGCGGGGGGAATTCACCAAACGCGCTTTTCTTAACGGGAAAATGGATTTAACACAGGCGGAAGCCGTCATCGATCTCATCGAAGCGGATACAGCCGACGCCGCCGCCAACGCCGCGGGGCAGGTGGGCGGCAAGCTGCAAAAGCAGCTCGCGCCAATTTACGACGATCTGACCAACCTGTGCAGCCATTTCCACGCGGTGCTGGACTACCCCGACGAGGATATCGAAGATTTTGGCCTTGAACAGTACAGCAAGTCCCTGCGCGGCGACGCGAAGGCGCTGTACGCCCTGCTGCAAACCTACGGTCAGGGGCGCATTCTCCGTCAAGGTGTGGCCGCTGCCATCGTAGGCAAGCCCAATGTGGGCAAATCCAGCCTTCTGAACGCGCTGGCCGGGTTTGACCGCTGCATCGTCACCGACGTTCCCGGCACCACCCGGGATACGGTGGAAGAAACGGTGCTGCTGGGCTCCACCCGCCTGCGGCTCATCGACACCGCTGGTATCCGGGAAACCGCCGATACCGTGGAAGCCATAGGCGTCCGACGCTCCCGGGAAGCGGTGGAGAACGCCGATCTGGTGATTTTCGTCTGCGACGGCTCCCAGCCGCTGGACGAGGAAGATCAGGCCATCATTGACCTCTGCATGGAGCAGGAGAACGCGGTGGCGCTCATCAACAAAACCGACCTTGGCAGCGCCGTGGAGCCGGGGGAGCTGCCCTTCCTGAACGTCATTCCCATCTGCGCGAAAACCGGGGCGGGTCTTGACCAGCTTGCGGACGCCGTTGACACCATGTTTGAAAACGAGACGCCCTGCGACGGCTCCATTCTCACCAACGCCCGACAGTTTGACGCCATCCGCCGGGCTTACGAAGCCATGCTTCGGTCGCTGCAGGGCTTGCAGCTGGGGGTTACCCCCGACGCGGTGCTCACCGACGTGGAGCAGGCCATGGAAGCCATGGGCGAGATCACCGGCGCAACCGTCCGGGAGGACATCACCGCGCGAATTTTCGAGCGGTTCTGCGTGGGAAAATAACCGAAAAAGGATGATATCCCTATGATTTACCTTGACAATTCCGCCACCACCCGTCCCTGCCCGGAAGCGGTGGAGGCCATGACAAAGGCGCTGACCGAAAACTGGGGCAACCCCAGCGCCCTGTACGATTTTGGCATCCGCGCCGCCCGGGAGCTGCGCACCGCCCGCCACGCCGTCGCCGCCGCCATGGGAGCGGAGCCTGACCGGGTGTTCTTCACCTCCGGCGGCACGGAAGCGGACAACTGGGCTGTATTCGGCACCGCGAAGCGCATGGGCAAGCGGGGAAAGCACATCGTCACCACCGCCATTGAGCATCACGCCATTTTGAACTGCATGAAGGACTTGGAAGCTCAGGGCTTCTCCGTGACCTATTTGCAGCCGGACAGTCTGGGACGCATTTCCCTGGACGCGCTGAAAGCCGCTCTGCGGAAGGACACCATTCTGGTTTCCGTTATGATGGTCAACAACGAGGCCGGTTCCGTCATGCCCATTCAGCAGATGGCGCGGCTGACCCACCGGCTCTGCCCCGACGCCGTTTTCCACACCGACGCGGTGCAGGGCTTCCTGAAAGTCCCCTTCTCCGCGAAAGCACTGGGCGCTGACCTGATCTCCGTTTCCTCCCATAAAATCCACGGCCCCAAGGGCTGCGGCGCACTGTACATTTCCCCCCGGCTGAAATCCTTCCCGGCACTGCTGCAAGGCGGCGGGCAGGAGGGCAGCTACCGCAGCGGCACGGAAGCGACCCCGGCCATTTTTGGCTTCGCCGCTGCCTGTACCGCCCTGTCGGCTACTTTCAGTGCGGACGCCGCCCGGGAAAAGGCGCTGCTGAATGACGCCATTTCCCGGCTTTCGGAGCTGGACGGACTGGTCATCAACGGCGCTCACGACGCGCCCCATATTCTGTCCCTGTCCGTCCCCGGCGTCCCCACCCAGAACACCATCAATATTCTGCAAGACCACGGCATCTGCGTTTCCGCCGGTTCCGCCTGCGCCAAGGGGCATCGCAGCCACGTGCTGGAAGCCATGGGTCTGTCCCCGGAAATCATGGACAGCTCCTTCCGGGTTTCCCTGTGCCGGGACACCACTGCCAAGGAACTGGACGCCCTCGTTTCGGTTATCCGGGAGGAAATCCTCCCCCGGGCAAGATGACCCTTTCCAATATTCCCGCCTAGGACTTTGGAAAAGGGCTTCAGTAACCACTACACTATAACACAAGGAGCGTGATTGTATGAAGAAGTGGATTGCCTTTGGAATGGCAGCCGTTTTTACTGTGTTAGCCATTGGTCTTGCGTGGATGCGGATTGGGGGAAACCCGTCTATAACCTACATTCATATTGCAATTCCTGTTATTCTTGGAGCATTGAGCGTTAAGATATACAGAAAATATAAAAATGCAGAGCGGGTTGACAGTGAATAAGCACGCCAAATCCGCTTTCTTTCCTCCTTTCCGGATTGGCGGTTTCGTGGAAAATGCAGTCTCGCAATGAAAAAGTTGCAGATACCTCTTGTTTTTTTCGCCTCATTCTGCTACAATCCTGACATATCAATCTTTCATGGAGGGACATTTGTTCATGAGTTATGTTGACGAGACCCTTGCACGGGTCAAAAAGCAAAATCCCGACCAGCCCGAATTCAATCAGGCGGTCTATGAAGTCCTGGAATCTCTGCGTCCCGTGATCGAGAAAAACGAGGACGCTTACCGCCGGGACGCTCTGCTGGAGCGCCTGACCACCCCCGAGCGTGCCGTCCTGTTCCGGGTTCCCTGGGTGGACGACAAGGGTCAGGTTCAGGTGAACAACGGCTACCGCGTCCAGTTCAACAGCGCCATTGGTCCCTACAAGGGCGGTTTGCGCTTCCATCCCAGCGTTACCTTAAGTGTCATCAAGTTCCTGGGCTTTGAGCAAGTGTTCAAGAACAGCCTTACCGGCCTGCCCATCGGCGGCGGCAAGGGCGGCTCCGACTTCGACCCCAAAGGCAAATCCGACCGGGAGGTCATGGCCTTCTGCCAGAGCTTCATGACGGAGCTGTACAAGTACATCGGCGCGGATACCGACGTTCCCGCCGGTGACATCGGCGTGGGTGGCCGGGAGATCGGCTACCTGTTCGGTCAGTACAAGCGCATCCGCAATCTGTACGAGGGCGTCCTCACCGGCAAGGGTCTTTCCTACGGCGGCAGCCTTGCCCGTACCCAGGCCACCGGTTATGGCCTTCTGTACCTGACGGACGAAATGCTCCGCTGCAACGGCAAGTCCCTGGAGGGCAAGACCGTTGTGGTCTCCGGCGCGGGCAATGTGGCGACCTACGCCATCGAAAAAGCATGGCAGTTGGGTGCCAAGCCCGTCACCTGTTCTGATTCCACCGGCTGGATCTACGATCCTGACGGCATCAACGTGGCCACCCTCATCGACGTCAAGCAGGTGCGCCGCGCCCGCCTGACCGAGTACGCCAAGGCACGCCCCCACTCCGTCTACCACGAGGGCAAGGGCGTGTGGACAGTGAAGTGCGACGTGGCGCTGCCCTGCGCCACCCAGAATGAGCTTCTGCTGGACGACGCCAAGACGCTGGTGGCAAACGGTTGCTTCGCCGTGGCAGAGGGTGCCAACATGCCCACCTCTCTGGACGCCACCGCTTACCTGCAGGAGCACGGCATTCTGTTCTGCCCCGGCAAGGCCTCCAACGCCGGCGGTGTCGCCACCTCCGCGCTGGAAATGACCCAGAACTCCGAGCGCCTGAGCTGGACGTTCGAGGAAGTGGACGCCAAGCTGAAAACCATCATGGTAAACATCTTCCACAATCTGGATGCCGCCGCCAAGGAATACGGCATGGAGGGCAACTACGTTGCCGGTGCCAATATCGCCGGTTTCCTGAAGGTCGCCGACGCCATGACCGCCCAGGGTATCGTGTAAGACTTCAATATCTCTACAGCCCCAACCTGACGGTTGGGGCTGTACTTTTTTATATTGGGCTTCAATCGGGCAGCGTGTCCCCCAGATTCCGGAGGAATGCCCTGACCTCCTTCCGGTTTTTCAGAACGATCGCCTTGGCGTGCTTCGTCTTGGCGAGGTACATATAATTTTGCACCCGGTTGTTTTTGTTGTAATCCCAAATCCATTTCACAAAGGACGGATCGAACCGTTCCGGGCAGCCCTGCGCCATGTCGGGACGCACCTTCCCGTAATTGCCGAACACCCGCTTGCACATCCCCCGCAGGCACGCCCAGCGGTTAAAATCCAAATAGATAACGGTGTCGCATTTCGCCAGCCGCATTTCCATGGTGCGGCTGTAATTTCCGTCGATGATCCATCCGTCCATGTTCATCGCCATGGCCAGCCGGGAGTCAAATTCCTCCCGGGTCACATTCTTCCAGCCCTCTTTCCACCACAGCTGGTCAAGATGCACCACCGGCAAGCCCAGCTTTTCTCCCAAAGCCACGGCAAGGGTGGATTTTCCGCTGCCGGAGCAGCCAATAATCAGAATTTTCTCCATATTCCTCCATATTATGTAAACTTACATCCCCTGAAGCAGACCTGCCTGCGGGCAGGTCTGCCACGATTTTACAGAATCTCACAGCCGACAACGAGCCAAAAATTCGTTCTAAGCCAAGTTGCACGCCCACTGCAAAGCATATCTATCCACTACCCGTTTTCTCCATCATTGGATTTTTCCACGCAAGGCAGTTGCAGACTAACGGCCGTTTCGCAAACCGCAAACGGCACAATAAATGCGATAACATAAGCGTATCGGTACAAGCAAAAGAACGGCGTGCAAAGCCAAAGCCCAGCCAGAATCACCAATGCCGGAATTCCAACGACCCAGCTCTTACGTCTATTCCTCCCCTGTATTAACATACATCCAAGTAAAGTCCAGAACTGAAGTCCGCTACTAAAGAAAGGTCGTAGCAGAGCCGATTTCTCCATACCCTCAAGTAATTGATTGAGTCCTTGAGAAAATGAACCGTAAAACCGAGTCGGTTCAAACCCCAAGGGCACGTATTCACTCAAAGATGCCAAACAATGATAGTCATAATATTCCCATCCAATACTCCAGTACCCCTTTGTTAAATCTATCCAAGCCTGCAGGAAATCTACCGGATACCGAACCGCCCAGCGCAGCCACAACTCTGCATATTCCCCAAAATGCTCTTGAAAGAACGCCATGTTTTCACCCCGGAAGCACTTGAACTTGATGGGATCCACAGTAGCCAGCTCGAATTTCTCAGCGACCATTTCCATATCAAGAACCTTCCCCAAAAGTGCGACGTCCTTAGGCTGCAAATCGTAACCGCTCCAAATGACCCTGGAAATCTGCTGCAGGGGTGTACTTAGTATTTCCAGATAATCTATCCCACTGGAGCCAATCCTGTCCAGCACCGGGTTCAGAAGGATCCATGTGCCAAAAAGAACCGCTGCGGAAATACCAAGCAACTTCCAATTTCTCAGGCTGGCAAAAGCAAGCACAATCAAGGTTACCGCGAGGAAGGAATACCATCCGTTTGTTCTGGAAAGGCAGAAGACAATCGCGCTGATAGCATAAACGCTGTAATTACCAGCGGAATTTCCAACCTTCATTACGATTCTATACCATGCAATGCAAATGAATGCAGCCGCAATGCTGAATGGAGTATCTTTCCAAATAGAGACAGCTGTGCAAAGATAGCATGGCGCAACCGCATAGATTGCACCCAGCGCAAACAGCCAATTAGAAGATACATTCCGCTCATGGAGCGTTACCAGCACATAAGCAAAGCACGCCGCCATCACGGACGTTTGCACAAGCGAGTAAATCACAAGCGCATCGTTTCCAGTTCTCCCAAGCAAGTATCCAATCCGCAGGCAGCCCTCGATAAAGAACGTATAATACACCGGATTCCGAGCGCTGTAGACACCTTTCTGGATTTCCGCAAAAGCGGCGGATGTATCTGGGCTGAAGAAGCCGGGGAATGCGCTGGAAAACAGGTACATCCAGTACACCGCCAAAATTCCCGCCATGCTCAATAGGAACACCCTGACAGGAGTCTTCCTGCCCTCGTCCGCATAAGAAGCCTGCCGGTTCATTGCCCAACTGAGAATATGTCCGCATACCAGGAAGCCGCCCGGCGCAGAAATCCCCATCTGCACAATACTGTAAATATTGTGCGTCGGCACGAACCGATCATAGTTGGACAGCACAACGCTTAAAGAGAATGCCAGCGAGAGGACAATACCCCCCCCCCCCCTGATTATTCCCTGATTTTTCCACAGGCAGAATAATCCGACTACACCGCAAAACAGATAGTCCAGGGATGCATACTCAAACTTGTCAAACGAAAGCATCCAGAGAGCAATTAGCGCGACCTGACCCCAAAGGATTACAGCACTTCCCTTTATACGGCCAGCAAGTCTCTCCCTTCTTATCACAGTCGTCTCCCTCTCCAATTTCTTTAGTACGCAACGCCCCAGTAGATCATGTGCTTAGCGGGCTTTCCGCAGCAGGCGCAGGTGTCGCTCAGATGCTCCTGCTTGAGCGGCATACACCGGGAGGACATTCCGGCAATCTCTTTCATCTTCAGCTCACACGCTTCGTCGCCGCACCACATGGTCTTGATGAAGCCGCCGTTCTTCTGCTGAAGCTCCTTGGCTTCCTCAATGGAGTGCGCCTCGTAGATATGCTCCTCCAGATTCTTCTTTGCCTTCTCGTACATGCCCTTCTGCACCAGCTCCAGCTGGGCTTCCACGGCTTGTTCCAGGTCTTCCAGCTTGATCACGGTCTTCTCGCCGTCGTTCCGACGCACCAGAATGCACTGGCCGTTCTCCAGATCTCTCGGGCCGCACTCTACCCGCAGAGGCACACCCTTCATCTCGTACTCGGCGCACTTCCAGCCCATGGAGTTGTCGGAATCGTCCACCTTCACCCGGAATCCGGCGTTCACCAGACGCTCTTTCAGCTGCGCCGCCGCTTCCAGAACGCCGGGCTTGTGCTGGGCGATGGGCAGAATGATAACCTGAATGGGGGCGATCTTGGGGGGCAGAACCAGACCGTTGTTGTCGCCGTGGGTCATGATCACCGCGCCGATCATCCGGGTCGTGCTGCCCCAGGAGGTCTGGAAGGGGTACTGCTGCTTGTTGTCCCGGCCGGTAAAGGTGACGTTGTAGGCGCGGCTGAACTTATCGCCGAAATAGTGGGAGGTCGCGCCCTGGAGCGCCTTGTGATCCTTCATCATGCACTCCACGGTGTAGGTCGCTTCGGCGCCGGCGAACTTCTCCTTCTCGGTCTTCTGGCCGGGCACCACGGGGATGGCCAGAACATTTTCAAAGAAATCGGCATAGCAGTTCAGCTGCTGCTCCGTCTCGGCCTTGGCCTCCTCGGCGGTCTCATGGATGGTATGACCCTCCTGCCACCAGAATTCCCGGGAACGCAGGAAGGGACGGGTGGTCTTCTCCCAGCGGATGACGGAGCACCACTGGTTATAGAGCATAGGCAGCTGCCGGTAGGTTTGCAGAATGTTCGACCAATGGTCGCAGAACATGGTCTCGGAGGTGGGACGGAAGGCCAGACGCTCTTCCAGCTTCTCACTGCCGCCCATGGTGACCCAGGCCACCTCGGGAGCGAATCCGTTGACCAGCTCGCCTTCCTTTTTCAGCAGGCTCTCCGGGATCAGCACGGGCATTGCCACGTTCTCATGGCCGGTCTTTTTGAATTCGCCGTCCATGATCCGCTGCATGTTCTCCCAGATAGCGTAGCCATAGGGGCGCAGGATGGTAAAGCCCTTGACGGAGGCGTACTCCACCAGCTCGGCCTTCCGGCACACGTCCGTGTACCACTGCGCAAAATCGACCTCCATGTCGGTGATCTGCTCCACCTTTTTCTCTTTTGCCATATTCCTCATCCTCTCAGAATGCCAAATCTTGATACTCTATTATAGCACCATTGTCAAGGGTCTGCATAGGATGAAGCAGATGTTTTTCATAAAAATTTTCCGCTCAGGAGGCGCTTATGACAAAGGTTACGCTGTACTTGGAGCCGACCGTGGCTCTGTTTTATTCCCGGGTCGCCGACTGGGCAGGACTGCCGTTGGAGCAGGTGCTCTGTGACAGCCTTTACAAGCTGGCGGGGGAACTGAGTCTGGAGGCACTGCAAAACCGGGAGGAAAACCCATTGTAATTTCCTCCCGAATTTGCTATACTAAACGGGAAAGAAATCCCCGCCGGTTTTCCGGCGTAAAGACAAGACATTTGGAGGTTCCTCCATGAAATCTATCCGTGAAATTTACAAAACCGGCAAAGGCCCCTCGTCCTCCCACACCATGGGGCCGGAACGTGCCGCGAACTATTTTAAGAACGCCCACCCGCAGGCCGACGGCTTCCGGGTGATCCTCTACGGCTCTCTGAGCAAAACCGGCGTAGGTCACGGCACCGACCGGGTGCTACGGGAAGTCCTCGCCCCCGTCCCCACGGAGATCGTGTTCTCCGACGAGACGCTCCCCGCCTCCGCCCATCCCAACACCATGGACCTGATCGCTCTGAAAAACGGGGCGGAAACGGACAGGCTGCGGGTGGAATCCATTGGCGGCGGCGACATCCGCATCCCCGGCCGGACGGACGCCGAGAGCGAAGAGGTCTACGTGGAGCATTCCTTCGCGGAGATCGCCGATTTCTGCAAGTGGCGCTACATCCAGACTCTCAGTGACTACGTGGAGCTGAACGAAGGGCCGGAGATCTGGGCTTTTCTTCTGGACGTCTGGCAGACCATGAAGCAGTCCATCGACGAGGGTCTTTCCAAAACCGGCGTGCTCCCCGGCGGTCTGAACGTCCAGCGCAAGGCAAAGTACCTGTACGAGCAGCACCCCGATGACGAAAACCCCGCCATGAAGGAATTCCAGATGATCGCCGCCTACGCCTACGCCGTCGCCGAGCAGAATGCGGACAACGGCACCATCGTCACCGCCCCCACCTGCGGCGCCTGCGGCGTACTGCCCGCCGTCCTCAAATATGCCCAGGTGACGAAGGGCTTTACCGACGCGCAGATTTGCCGGGGGCTTGCCACCGCCGGCATCATCGGCAACCTGACCAAGACCAACGCTTCCATCTCCGGGGCGGAGTGCGGCTGTCAGGCGGAGATCGGCACCGCCTGCTCCATGGCCGCGGCGGCGCTGGCAGAGCTGTATCACCAGGATCTGGATCAGGTGGAATACGCCGCGGAGGTCGCCATGGAGCATCATCTGGGTCTGACCTGCGACCCCATCTGCGGTCTGGTGCAGATCCCCTGCATCGAGCGCAACGCCGTCGCCGCGGTCCGCGCCATGAACGCCTGCAACCTGAGCTATTTTCTCACCGGCTCCCGGAACATCAGCTACGACATGGTGTGCCGTGCCATGCGGGAAACCGGCGTCAATCTGGATCACCGCTTCCGGGAAACCAGCGAGGGCGGCCTTGCCAAGCTGTATAACCGGCGGAAAAAGCAGTAATATAGTACGAAAACCCGCTGTCATCCACCAAAATCGGATGACAGCGGGTCGTTTATTTTTTGCAGCAGCCGCCGCATTGGGAGCAATCCCCGCAGCAGCCGTCCTTTTTCTTT
>CAKTKX010000020.1 GCA_934572365.1 uncultured Oscillospiraceae bacterium | reverse complement strand
GTAGACCTCGTCCAGTGTCTGCGGCCGCAAAAGATCGGCGAGTGGTTGATACATATGGATGCCCTTTCCTGCGTTAGTTGCTTTCTTACACTATATCATATTCCCGGCAAAATTGCATCAACTTTTTTGCGAAATTTTGTTCAGGAAAAGTCTCTCTGAACGGGCGGGGCGCATTAGCCAGTTAACAGGCACAGCGGGATAATGAACTCCCCCCTTGCCTCTCCCTCTGGGAGAGGTGGACGAGCGCAGCGAGGACGGAGAGGGTAAGAGGGCTGCAATACCCTCTCAGTCACCTTCGGTGACAGCTCCCCCAGAGGGGGAGCCAAGGGGCTGTACCTTGTTACAGAGCATGCCGGATTGAAAAATGGAGCGTATCCGTGCCGATACGCTCCATCAACTGTTTTACGACCACCCATTAAAAGAGAGGACTTTTCTATCAGAATGTCGCAACATCCGGGTCGGCGGGCTGGGCGTTTTTCGTGACCTCCAGCGCCGTCAGTACGGGGCCAAGCTCCCCTTTGTACAGGGGGTGCTTCTCCGCCGTGATCTTCGCCGTGACCATGACCCAGGAGCGAGGCTCCAGCGTCCCCGCCTGATCGTACCGGCAGGGAATGCCGCAGAACTGGATATCCTCCACGCAGCAGGTCATCACAAACCGGCCGGGGGCAAACATCCCGTTCTTGTCCCGGCGGAGCATGGCCACCTGCCCCTTGAAGCTGACGGTCTTGCCGTCGTACTTCTTCGGTTCCTCGGATACGTCCCGGTAAAACAGGGCATAGTCCTCGTCCTTCACCTGAATGACAGGGGCGTTGATGTCAAAGGGCAGCGGATCCTCAATATCGTCGTAGGAGGTGGAACCGTCGGTGTAATCGTACAGAATGTCGATACGGCGGTTGGCCGCCCGAGCCAGCTTGTGCAGGGGCATGACGTCCGCGCCCTTTTCCAGCCGGTTGAACACCACCATCTGGGCGCCCACCAGCTTGTCCATCACCAGATTGCGCATATTGGCGTTATAGGCCATGATGGTGGTGGCGTCGGCAAACATGACCTCCTGGGCAACCGCCCAGTTCTCCGGGAAACGCATATACAGATCGCCCACCTGCTGCATACCGTTCAGCTCGGCGACCACGCGCTGCGCCTTGTACTGTTTCGCCAGCGCCTGAAGCTCCTTGGTGGTAACGGTCTGCTGATCCAGAGTTTCCAGGTACACGTTCTTGTGGGGGTAGGTGGAGAAATCATACTCCTCCTCCCCTTCCTCAAACACCAGCAGCAGCGTCCGCTCGCCGGCGTTGAAGCGCTCGTCCTCCAGGGTCTCCTGAATGAACTTGGTCTTACCGGAATCCAGGAACCCGGTAAAGGCATATACGGGAATCTGCACCATGCTTTACACCCCGAACAGTGCGGCTACGCCCGCTTCATCCAGCTTGGAGCCGATGACGCAGAGCTTGCCGGTGATGTCGGCGCTGCCGGTGCGGACGCTGCATTCCTCAGGCACATAGTCGAAATGAATCCAGGTGCCGTCCACGGCGGGCAGGATGCCCTTCGCTCTGAGGATGGTGCCGTACTTGCCGGAATCCAGCTCATGCAGCGCCGCCTCGATGGCCGCCTTGTCGAACTTCTTGGCTGTCTCTACGCCCCAGGAGGTGAACACCTCGTCGGCGTGGTGATGATGATGGTGGTGATGCTCATGCTCGTCCTCATCGTCGTGATGATGGTGGCAGCAGTGGTGGTCATGCTCATCTTCGTCATCATTGTCATGATGGTGATGATGCTCGTGTTCCTCCTCATCGTCGTCATCATGGTGATGATGGCAGCAGTGATGGTCATGCTCGTCTTCGTCGTCATCGTCATGATGGTGGTGATGATGGTCGTGTTCCTCCTCGTCCTCGTCATCATCGTCGTGATGGTGATGGCAGCAGTGATGGTCTTCTTCCTCGTCCTCTTCCGCCAGACGCTCTATCTCCATCTTTGCCAGCTCCGCCGCGACGGATGCCTTGCCTTCCAGCGCCTCGATCAGCTGCTCGCCCGTCAGCTCGCCCCAGGGGGTGGTGACGATGGTGGCGACGGAATTATGCTCCCGCAGCATGGCAACGGCGGTGTCCAGCTTGCTCTGGGGGATGGAATCGGTACGGGACAGGATAATGGTGGAGGCGGTCTCGATCTGGTTGTTGTAGAACTCGCCGAAGTTCTTCATATACACCTTGACCTTGCCCGCGTCGGCCACGGCGACGGTATAGCCCAGCGTGACCTCGTCATTCGTCACCTTGCTCACGGCGGCGATGACGTCGGACAGCTTGCCCACGCCGGAGGGCTCGATGAGAATGCGGTCGGGATGGTACTCGGCGATGACCTTCTTCAGTGCCTTGCCGAAATCGCCCACCAGGGAGCAGCAGATGCAGCCGGAGTTCATCTCGGTGATGTTGATGCCGGAATCCTGCAAAAAGCCGCCGTCAATGCCGATCTCGCCGAACTCGTTCTCGATCAGCACCAGCTTCTGCCCCTTGTAGCTTTCGGCGATCATCTTTTTGATCAGGGTCGTCTTGCCCGCGCCGAGGAAACCAGAGAAAATATCAATTTTTGTCATAAAAAACACCTTCTGTATAAAATTCTCTAACGTTTATTATATCACTTCCTGTCAACTGCTACAAGTAAATTTTCTTCCATATTTTCTCTTTTTGCGCATGAAATGCGCCCCGGCATTTGCCGGGGCGCATTTCCTTGCTTATGATACCGGGATCAGCAGCATTTGCCCTGCCGCCGGTTCCTCCTGAAGGCCGTTCGCCTTGCGGATGGCGTCCACAGTGGAGCCGCTTTCCTTGGCGATGTCCCACAGCCGTCCGTTTCCCGCTCTGCGCAGGATTAGGGACGGCCGGTTTGCGTCCGGCGCCTTTTCCTCCCCCAGCTCCACGCCGGTGATCATGGAAAATCCCCGGCTGCTTTCCGACGTCATTTCCAGAGGGACTTCCCCCTTCACGGTCACGCTGCCGTTTCCGAGGCTGGCCTGCATCTGCTCCGGCGGCATAGGGATTGCCGTGATCACGGTGTTTTCATCCGCGTTCAGTACACACTGCCCCTCCCAGCGGGCGGTCGCGGAATGGAGGATGCCGTCCTCGCCGTAATACAGCACCAGAAACGAGCCGGGGATCCCCATTTCCACGCCCTTCTGGGTTCTGCGCTGCCGGGGGAAGTCCACAAGGAAGCTGACGTCCGCCGTCAGGTTGGCCTCCGCAGGGATGCTCTGCTCGCCGTAGACGTTCTCCCGACGGTTTTCCAGAATGGCGGGAACCTCTAACTGCTCCGTCTGCACGGACAGCTCCCGTCCCGGACTGTAGGCGTCCTCCGCCAGGGTCAGCATCTCCCGGTCGGAAATCAGATACTGCCCCACAATGCCGCATTTCAGGCGCATATGTCCCTCGTCGTCCACTTCCAGCTCCAGACTGGTGGGACTTAGCAGAATGTCCGCCTGGGCGTCGCCGCTGTGTTCCCCCGCCAGGTCTGCCAGCTGGGAAAAAGGCAGCTCAAAATCCCATCCGTGGAGCTGTCCCTCCTCGGAGCGGTAAAGCACGTGGAGATTTCCGTTTCCCCGGAACACCACCTTGTTAGACAGTACCTTCTTCTCCGTCACTTTGGGGTGCAGGCAGTAATAGACCAGCTTCTCAGGCAGGGGGCTGGACTCGGGAAGCGTCAGTTCTTCGTCCAGCGCGAAGGCCTTTTCCCCGGCTTCTTTTGGCATTCTGACCGGGTAGCTGCTTGTCAGCAGCTCCACGCCCTCGATCGGCTCCGCCGGGGCGGCGATTTCCTCGGTCTTCGGCACATATGCCTCCACCATTGCTGCCGCCCCCACACGCACCATCAGCTTCCGGGCGGACACCGACCGGGCGTCCACGAACCGGGTGAGGCACTGGATGCGGATGCTTCCCTCCTCCGTCCGTTCGGGCAGATCCCACTTCATCTGGAAGGGAATCCAGCCGTCGATGCACCGCTCCTCGCTGCCGTCCTCCGGCGCGTACAGAATCCAGACCATCATCCCGCCGGAAAAGGAGACGCTGTCACTGCGCCATTCCTTCCCCCTAAGGATAGTCTGCCCCCAGGCGGCAAGGACTCTGCCGATGTCCGGCATCCCGTCGGGCAGCTTGATCTCCTGGGTCTGCTCCACATTCTGAACCTCCCGCAGCACCGTTTCCAGGCAGGGGCAGGCGGATTTCTGAAACTCAAATTCCAAGTTGGATCACTCCTTATCCCACGTTGTCGATACAGTCTATTCAACGCCGGACAAGTTTATGACAAACGGATGTCATCTTCTTCGCATAATGCAAAATCCCAACGCCAGAAGCGCGATCCCGCCGCAGCAGCAGACAAACCAACTGGAAACGCAATGCCCCAGAATCAGCCCCAGTCCGAAGAACAGGCAGCAGCACCCATGCAGGTGGTTTTTCCGGCACATAAAAACACCCCCTGCTTATCCTATGCAGGGGGTGTCCAATTTTTAACCGCCGAGGTAAGCCTTCTTCACCGCGTCGGAGCTGGCAAGCTCCGCGCCGGTGCCGCTTAGGGTAATGCTTCCGGTTTCCAGAACGTAGGCACGGTCGGCGATTTGCAGCGCCTTCCGGGCGTTCTGCTCCACGAGAAGGATCGTGGTGCCGGCCTTGTGCAGCTCCTTGATGATGTCAAAGATCTGATCGACCAGAATAGGAGCCAGACCCATGGACGGCTCGTCCAGCATCATGAGCTTGGGGTGGCTCATCAGGGCGCGGGACATGGCCAGCATCTGCTGCTCGCCGCCGGAAAGGGTTCCCGCAATCTGCTTGCGCCGCTCCTTCAGGCGGGGGAAGTAGTTGAACACCGTCTCGAGGTCTTCCTGGGACACGTCCTTTTTGATGTAAGCGCCCATTTCCAGGTTCTCCTGAACCGTCATCTGCTGGAAAATCCGCCGTCCTTCCGGGACGTGGGCCAGGCCGGTGCGCAGAAGCTTATAGGCCTCCACATGGGTGATATCCTGGTCAAAGAAGCGGATGGAGCCGCTGCGGGGGTGCATCAGGCCGGAAACCGTCTTCAGAATGGTGGACTTGCCTGCGCCGTTTGCGCCGATCAGCGCCACGATCTCGCCCTCGCCCACCTCAAAGGACACGCCCTTCACCGCGTGGATCGCGCCGTAATACACGTGCATGTCTTCAATTTTCAGCATCTGCTTTCCCCTCCTCTTTGCCAAGGTAGGCCTCGATGACCGCGGGATTCGCCTGAATCTCCTCAGGGGTTCCCTTGGCAATGATCCGGCCGTAATTCACCACGGCGATGGCCTCGCACACGTTCATAACCAGGTTCATGTCATGCTCGATCAGGAAAATAGCAACGTGGAAGGTATCCCGGATCCGCCGTATCTGATGCATCAGCTCGGCAGTCTCGCTGGGGTTCATACCGGCAGCAGGTTCATCCAGCAGAATCACGGAAGGATTGGTCGCCAGCGCCCGGACGATCTCCAGCCGGCGCTGAACGCCATAGGGCAGGCTTCCCGCCTTCTCGTTGGCATGTTCCGCAAGCCCCATGAAATCCAGCAGCTCCATGGCCTTCTCATTGGCGCGCTTCTCGGCCTTGAAGTAGCCGGGCAGATGCAAAACGCTTGAGAAAAAGGAACACTTCATGGAATTGTGCAGGCCGACCTTGACGTTGTCCAGAACGGTCATATCCGTAAACAAACGGATATTCTGGAAGGTTCGGGCGATACCCAGCTTATTGACCTTGTATACCGGCATTCCCTTGATGTCGATGCCGTTGACCAGCACGGAGCCGCGGGTGGGCTGATAGACGCCGGTGAGCAGATTGAAAATGGTGGTCTTGCCCGCGCCGTTGGGGCCGATCAGGCCGGAGATCTCGGTGGGGCCGATGGTGATGTTGAAGCTGTCCACAGCCGTCAGGCCGCCGAAGTCGATGCCCAGGTTCCGCACGTCCAGAACGGGCTGCTTGCCCTGATCCTGCTCACGGACGAAGGTCACGGTGGGAACTTTCAGGATTTTCTTGGAATAGTCATTCATTGCTTCCCGCCTCCTTCTTCTTGAATACACCGGCAAGCTTGTCGGTGACTACGGACATGGCTTCCTTCACCTTGGGAGACCAGGTAAAGAGCATCACGACGATCAGAACCACGGCGTAGAGAATCATGCGGTAATCCTGCAAGCCGCGCATAGCCTCCGGCAGGATGTACAGCACCGTGGCGGAGATAATAGAGCCAAGAATGTTGCCCATGCCGCCCAGAACCACGAAAACCAGAATATTAATAGAGGTATTGAAATTGAACTTGCTGGCGGTGATGGAGCCGTAATTCATGGCATAAAGCGCACCGGCCATGCCCGCCAGGAACGCGGAGACCACGAAGGCCTTCATTCGGAAGGCGGTGACATTGATGCCCACGGATTCCGCGGCGATGCGGTTGTCCCGGACGGCCTTGATCGCCCGGCCTTCCCGGGAGTTAATCAGGTTCTGCACCACGAACAGGGTGAACAGGATCAGCGCAAAGCCCACGGCAAAGGTGGACAGCTTGGTGATGCCGGTGGCACCTCTGGGGCCGGAGACGATCATCTGGCCGCCTGCCCCCAGGGTCAGCCCGGCAGAACTCATGGTGGCATGAAGTCCGGTCTCGTCAATGCCCAGATAGAGATTGCCGAAGATATTCTTCATGATCTCACCGAAGGCCAGGGTCACAATCGCCAGATAGTCGCCCCGGAGGCGAAGCACTGGGATGCCGATGAGGAAGCCGATGGCACCGGCCATCACGCCGCCGACCACCATGGCGATCACAAGACGCATAATGCCGTTGGGAACCGCCGTAGAAAGCAGCGCCGTCACGATCACGCCGGTAAATGCGCCGATGCCCATAAAGCCCGCATGACCCAGGCTCAGCTCACCGCAGATACCCACCAAAAGGTTCAGGGAAATTGCCAGCACGATGTAGGCGCAGGCAGGTACCAGAAAGCCCTTCATGGTGCTGCTCAGCTTGCCCTGGCTCATGAGCAGCTGGAGAATCACGAACGCCACCGTCACCAGGGTGTAGGTGGACATGTTCATAATCTTGTCCTTAGTCAGTCTTTTTCTCATAACATCCACCTCATACCTTCTCCTGAACCTGCTTACCCAGCAGGCCTGCGGGCTTCACCAGCAGAATCACAATCAGGACGGCAAACACGATCGCGTCGCTGAACTGGGGGCTGAGATAGGCCTTGCTGAAGGTCTCAATGACGCCCAGCAGAATGCCGCCCAGCATGGCACCGGGAATGGAGCCGATGCCGCCGAACACCGCCGCGGTAAAGGCACGGATGCCAGGCATGGAGCCGGTGGTGGGCTGCAGGGTCGGAACGGTGGAGCAAAGCAGCACACCGGCGACGGCCGCCAGCGCGGAACCGATGGCAAAGGTCATGGAAATGGTCTGATTCACGTTGATGCCCATGAGCTGGGCGGCGTCCCGATCCTCGGAAACGGCGCGCATGGCCTTGCCGGTACGGGTACGGGTGGTAAACCAGGTCAGACCCAGCATGATAATGACGGAAGCGGCAATAGTATAGATCACCTCGCCGGTGACCACCAGCTGCCCCCCCGCCAGGCGCAGGGGCTGGAAGGTAACGATGCTGGTAAAGTTCTTCGGGCTGGAAGACCAGATCAGCTGCGCCGCATTTTGCAGGAAGTAGCTGACGCCGATGGCTGTGATCAGAACCGCCAGACTGGGCGTTCCCCGCAGGGGCTTGTAGGCGAGTCCCTCGATCAGCACACCAAGCAAAGTACACACCGCCATAGCCGCCAGGATGGATACCGCCACCGGCAGCCCCAAATAGTTGGTGACGCAGAAGGAAATATACGCGCCCACCATGATCACATCGCCATGGGCGAAGTTCAGCATTTTGGCAATGCCGTAGACCATGGTATAGCCCAGGGCAATGATGGCGTAGACAGAGCCAATGCTGATGCCGTTGATCAGGTACTGAATAATTTTCATGATTGTCCCTCTCTTTCTTCTCCCTTTACTCAACAGTCTATGAAAGCCCCGTCCGCTAACGAGGTTTTCATAGACTGCTGATGGATGATACCTCGTTAGGGGATGGGGCGCAAACCACCCCATCCCCTTTGAGGGAATCATTTTTTCCGGACTATCCTTTAGCCCAGGGGAACGTAAACACCGTTCTCGATCACCACGGCAGCGGGCGCCTTGGAGATCATGCCGTTCTCGTCCCAGTGCATGCCGGTGCCGGTCAGGCCGTCAACGGTCATAGTAGCGAACTGGCCTTCCAGAATGGTGCACAGCTCTTCGGCGGACTCGTTGCCGGTGACACCGGCGGCGGTCATGGCGTTGTACAGAGCATAGATGACATCGTAGCCGTCAGCAGCGAACTGGTTGGGAACCAGGCCGTTCATCTTCTCCTTGAACTTGGCGACGAAGGACTGGGTAGCCTCATCGGAAGCGTTGGCATCGAAGGGGGTCATCAGAACCAGACCCTCGGCCAGGGCGGTGTCAAAGCCTTCCACGGTCAGGATGCCGTCCATGCCGTCGCAGCCGAAGAACTTGGGCGCGTAGCCGATCTTGTTGGCGTAGGACAGGATCTGGGCAGCCTCGGTGTAGTAGATGGGCAGGAACACCAGATCCGCACCGGCATCCTGGCACTGGGTCACCTGGGTGGACAGGTCAGCCTTGTTGTCGGCGGTGAAGGAAGTGGTGGCAACAATCTCCACGCCCAGCTCGGCAGCCTTGTCGGAGAAGCCCTTGTACAGGCCGGAGGAGTAGTCGTCGGAGGAATCGTAGATCACGCCGACCTTGGTACCCAGCGCCTTGGTGGAGACCAGCTCAGCGGCGGAAGCGCCCTGGTTGGGGTCGGTGAAGCACATCTGGAAGATGTTGGCACCGGACAGAGCCAGAGACTCAGCGGAGGCGGAGGGGGTCAGGTTGAACATGTTGTCGGCAGTGGACTCGGGAGCCACGGCCAGAGCGGAGCCGGTGGTGACCTGGCCGGCCATGACCTGCATACCCCAGTCCTTCAGGACGTTGTAAGCGGACACGGCCTTCTCGCCGTCGGCCTCGTCGTCCTGGGCGTTGAACTCGATCTGCAGACCGCCCTTGGCGTTGATCTCCTCAACCGCCACTTCCATGCCGGCCTTCACAGCCAGGCCGTAAGCGGAAGCGCCGCCGGTCAGAGGGCCGGACATACCGATCTTAACGGTGCCGGCAGCATCGGAAGCATCAGCAGCAGACGCATCGGCAGCAGCGGCGGCGGTGGTCTCCGTCGCGGGCTTGCTGGAGGAGCAGCCGGTGAACATTGCGGCTACCATCAGGGCAGCCATCAGCATAGCAAGTACTTTTTTCATGATAGTGTTCTCCTTTTTCATTTCTTACTATAAAAAAGCGGTTCGCCCAGGGCGTAACCGCTTCTTCATACCATGTGAAGCCCCGGTCACGCCGCTGCTGCCAGCAGCAGTCGTACAACGCAAATGGACACCGCCAGAATCATGGCAGTGTCCAGGATGGGGCTAATTCGCGCAGAGGAACATGCCGCTGCCATAGTGCAGCGGGTAGAGCTGTAAGTGGTAGAAAACCGTGCCGTCATTGTCATGTACCTCCTGAAGAATTTTAGCATATTGTATCCCACAGAAAGACATTTGTCAACGAGGAAAAGATTACAGAATCTTTTCCGTTTTTTCGCCTTTTTTGTGTATAACGCACAAGGGAACCTCCGATGAAGTCGCCGCCGGTCAAAGGTGATTTCATCAGAGGTTCCCAAGGACATTATTCCCCGTCCAGGACGGACTTGCAGGCGGCGAGAACCTTGCTCAGAACCGGCACGCAGGTGGCGCTGCCGTAGCCGCCGTTTTCCACCACCACGATGAAGGCCAGGGGGTACTGCTCGTCCTCCACGAAGCCCGCGAACATGGCGTTGGATTTCTGTCCGCCCCCCAGCTGGCTGGTGCCGGACTTGGCGCAGACGTTCATGCCGTTAAAATTCCAGTCGCCGTAGACGCTCTGCACGTTGTTGCGCATGTAGGCCTTGACCTGGTCGGCCACGTCCTGAGACATAATGCGGCCGGTGGTTTTCGTTTTTGCCTCGTAGGTCAGCTCTTCGCCGCTGCGAACCTCCGACACCAGATACGGCTCCGCGCCCACGCCGCCCCCGGCAATGGCTCCCATGAAGGTCATGTAGCGGGCGGGGTTAATCAGGTCGGTGTGCTGGCCGATGCAGCTCCAAGCGAAGGACACCGGGGCGGTGTTGGAAATGTCGTAATTGCCCTCGGCGGTGGTGACGCCGTCAAAGCTCAGGCTGTCCGTGACGCCGAACTGCTCCACGTACTTCACCATGTTCTTCTTCCCCACCAGCTCCGCGATCTGGGCGAAGGCGCAGTTGCAGGAATTGGCGAGAGCGGTTTTCAGGCTCAGTGTGCCGTGGGCTTTTTCGCAGGTCACCTTCTCCGTGCCGTACTCGTAAGCGCCGTAGCAGGTGAAGGTCTTGTCCAGAATATCCGGGACGCAGTCCAGCGCCGCGGCGGTGGTGACCACCTTGAAAATGGAGCCGGGGACGTAGGTCGACTGCAAAAAGCGGTTTAAGTACACGCCGTCATACTGCCCGGAGGTGTCCGAGGCAATGTCCGGCACATTGTCCGGGTCATAGGTGGGCGTGGTCAGGGCGCAGAGGATCTCTCCCGTTTTATAGTTATAGACGCCGACGGTGCCTTTTCTGCCATCCATGGCCTCCAGCGCCGCGTTCTGCACTCTGGCCGACAGGGTCAGAGTCATCTCGCCCCCCTCGCCGCTGCTGTCGTATACGCCGCTGATCAGGTCGAAGCCCGCCATTTTTCCCGCGTAGTGGGAAACTGCGGAGGCGCTGATGTAGCCCTTCCGGTCGCCCAGCCAGTGGAGCGTGGATTTGCGGGTGGTCTCGTCGGAGGAATAGGTACGCTCCTCGGTAATGTCCAGCAGCACGTTTCCGGAACGGTCTGTCACCGTGCCGCAGCCGATGTTGGCGTTGTTATATACATGGGGGGAGCCGGGAAAGGTCACCCATTCCCCCGCCTGGGTCACGTACTCCCACAGAAAGAAGGCCATGCCCCCCAGCAGCACCAGCAGAAACAAGCCCATGATCCAGGTTCTTTTGGTTACACGGTTCATCCGCTCACGCTCCCTTCTTGTTCAGGCGGACGGCAAAGCTGGCATTCTGACGGGTGTCCGCCGCCTTGACGAAGGCCAGCAGCCCCCAGGCGCCAACCATGCTGGTGCCGCCGTTGCTCAGAAACGGGAAGGTCACGCCGGTGAAGGGCAGAATATCCAGCGTGCCGAGACAGTTCAGAATGGTCTGAATCACCAGAATGCTGGCAGCGGTGCAGGCGCCGATGGAATAGAAGCTGCTTCGTGCGACCCGTGCGGTACGGATGGCAAAGAAGCCGTAGGCCGCCACGCACAGCACCATCATCACCGCCACGATCAGCCCCCATTCCTCGGAAATGGTGGCAAAGGCGATGTCGGAGTCCGCCGCGAATACGTGCTTCAGGAAGCCCTGTCCCGGCCCCAGGCCGAACAGGCCGCCGGAGGCCACGCACATCAGCGCCTGAACCTGCTGATAACCGGCATTCAGGGGATCGTCCCACACATGCCGCCACACGGAGAACCGCCGCAGGGCGTGGGGCGCGATTTTCAGCGCCAGCACCCCGGCAAAGACCAGCGCCGTAACGGCCAGCGCCACGGTGCCCATGCTGCCGGAACGAAGATACGCAATCACAAGGAAGGCGCAGAAGAAAATCAGCGCCGTGCCGAAGTCGTTCATCAGGGCAAGCAGGCCGCAGATGAGAATGGAATAGGCGATAAAAATGTAAATATTCCGCTTGCTCATGATTCTGTCCATGGTGGACGCGCCGGCATAGACGAAGCAGACCTTGCTCAGCTCCGACGGCTGTAAGGACAGGCCGCCGATGACCAGCCAGTTTTTCGCGCCGTAATACTCGGTGCCGAACACCAGTGTCACCATCAAAAAGCCCACGCCCGCAACCGTCGCCAGATACCGGACGACCTTCGCCCGCTCCAAGTCCCGCAGCGACCAGCCGATGATGAGAAACGTCACCACCCCCAGCGCCATGGCGGCAAGCTGCTTCATGGTCTCCCCGGGCTTCACCGTGGCGATGGCCGCCATGCCCATGGTACACAGGAAGAAAGCCATGGTCTCCACCTCAAAGGATTTCCGGTGGATCATGCAGTAGAATAAGTACAGCAGCCACTGCCCCAGAAAAATGCCGCCAAATCCCATGAGAACACTGGGAATCGCCTCCTGCTCCAAACCCAGCAGAAAGCCCAGCAGCATCAGGCACTGCAAAATGGACAGCATCATCAGGTTCGCAACGCTGTCCCAGCCGCTGGCGGCCTTGGTGCGAAGCTCTGCCTGACGCGCTTCCTGATGCTCCGTAATGGGCTGGAGCTGCATTTCCACGCCGCCGATGGAGATGCGGTCTTTGGGCTTTAAGGCGCAGATCTGTACTTTTCTGCCGTTGACCAGGGTTCCGTCTTTTGAACCGGCGTCCGTGATCGTCCAGCTGCCGTCGTCGTACCGGGTCAGAACCGCATGGTTCCGGGACACGGTGGGAAAGTCGATGGTCACATCGCTGGACTTGCTCCGGCCGATGACGTTCTCCCAATGGGTGATGGGAATTTGGCTACCGTCGGTCATGTTCAGCCACGCCCAGATTTCCGGCTCCCGCCGGAAGGTCAGCAGGGGCAGGACGCACCGCAGAAG
>CAKTKX010000019.1 GCA_934572365.1 uncultured Oscillospiraceae bacterium | reverse complement strand
ATTGCCGCGATACATCATAGGTTCTCCGGCGAAGGCCGGCAGCCATAAATTTACTTGGGAGGATATCAAATGGGTTATGACAATCTGAAACTGGAAAAGGGCATGTACCGGCAGGAGGGTATGAACTTTACCCAGGTGCTGGAATCTCTGGACCCCAGCGAAAACTATCGGGGTACCGCACTGGAAGGCACCGACGCCTTTCAGCGGCAGCTGAAGCGCTTCGGCATCCGCGCCAAGGGTGCGGGTTCTTCCCCTGTGGAGAAGTTCTTCCGCACCATGGACTCCGCCGTGCTGTTCCCGGAGTACATCGCCCGCACCGTCCGGCAGGGCATGGAGGAAAACGACATCCTGCCCGCCATTACCGCTACCACCACCGTCATCGACGCCATGGACTACCGCTCCATCTACTCCATTCCCGCCGACGCGGACAAGGAGCTGAAGGACGTGATGGAGGGCGCGTCCATTCCCGAAACCGAGGTCAAGACCAAGGAGCATCTGGTGCAGCTGAGCAAGCGGGGCAGAATGCTGGTGGCGTCCTATGAGGCCATCCGCTTCCAGAAGCTGGATCTGTTCGGCGTGATGCTGCGTCAGATCGGCGCCCACATTCAGAAGCAGCAGCTGGCCGATGCGGTGAACGTGCTGATTGCCGGAGACGGCAACGAAAATGCCGCCGCCAAGTACACCGTCGGCACCGCTCCCATCTCCGGCACCAAGGGTAAGCTCGCCTACGACCAGCTGGTGGAGTTCTGGGGGCAGTTTGACCCCTACACCATGAACACCATCCTCTGCTCCACCGCCACCATGACCGATATGCTGAAAATCCCCGAATTGCAGAACCCTCTCACCGGCCTGAACTTCCAGGGTACCGGAAAGCTCAGCACCCCTCTGGGCGCCCAGCTGCACCGCACCTCCGCCGTGTCCGACGGCGTGATCATCGGCCTGGACAACCGGTATGCTCTGGAGCTGGTTCGCGCCGGCGACGTGCTGGTGGAGTACGACAAGCTCATTGACCGGCAGCTGGAACGGGCGGCCATTACCTCCATTTCCGGCTTCGGCAAGATCTGCGACGGCGCGTCCTGCGTCCTGAACGTATGACGCTGACGGAACAGGTTTACGCCCAGGCGGCGCTGCTGGCGGGAGATCTGGACGAGCGGCAGACCAATCTGCTGAAGCTGCTGTGCGGCGCGTCCGTTTCCTCCCTGACGGCGCGGCTGCGGGAGGGATTGACGCCGGAGGACTGCAAGGCGGATTTTATTGCCGCGGCCAGTCTGCTGGCGCTGGCGCAGCTGAACGGCGTGGACGACGCTCAGGTGGAGGAGTTCAAGGCCGGGGATCTGACGGTGAAGCAGGGAAGCAATCATCGGGACGCGGCTTCTCAGTGCTTACAGCGTCAGGCAGAGCTGATGATCGCGCCTTATCTCAAGGACGGCTTTTCCTTCCGGGGGGTCTGATATGCGGAGAATGGTTGAGAAGATCATCTCCCAGTACGGCACGGATATGACGCTTACCAGCGGCACTGAGACGAAAACCGTCCGGGCTTTCTTCCGGGCGGTAAATGCCAAAAGCTGGCAGAGCATGGAAAGTGAGGCTACGCTCCTGGGAGAGATCTCCCGGGGGCAGTACGCCTACTTTGGCCCTGCCGGCGCTCAGGTTCAGGAGGGGGATATGCTGACCCTGGGGGATAAGACGTATCTGTTCCGGCGGGCGGAGCTTTATTACTACCGCAATCAGCCGGTTTATCAGTGGGGGCTGTGCGTGGAGAAGGGTGTGAACGATACTTGGGCATCTCAATCCTAGAGCTGGTACTGCGGCGGCTGCGGGAGGCGAAGTTCACGGCGGACGTGGCCTTCCCCGGGCAGAAATTCCCGCAGATCACCAAGCCTGTGGCGGCGGTCCACATTGAGAAGGTGGACAGAGCCAACATGGCGGTGACGGTGGAGGTCAACATCATCTGCCCCGCCGCCATGGGCGGCACCGCCTGCGAGGTGGAGGCTCTGCGGGCGACGGAAATCCTGCGCTGGTCGGGGGCTGTGTGCGTGCAGAACGGATGCACTTACGACGGGATCAGTCAGGTGTACGTGGTGGCGATCCTGGCGACCTTCACCTGTGTGACGGAGGCGAGCAAGTGCAGCCTCGGCCCCGGGTTCCGGGCGTACATCAACGACATCGTCCAGCCCAACGCCATCGCCTTTTCCGAGGAAGAGGTGTCGGGGGTTCAGGCGGAGTACGTCACCGGCGAGTCGGCTCCGGCGGGCGCCAGTCAGGGGAGCAGCCTGTGGTACATTCAGCTGGAGGAGCTGTTCCCCGCCGGTACGCCGGAGAAGGCGGAGCCGGTGGGCGCGTTTACCCTGGAGATTTCCACGGACGTCAAGACGGAGCTGTATTACAACTGCCGGTGGACGTCCGTCAAGCGGGAATTTTCCAGAGAGGGACTGCGAAAAATCCGCAAGGGCATTGCCATGCTGCGGCAGGAGCAGGAGGGCGAGTAAATGGACAAGCTCAAATACAAGACCTTTGTCTGGCCTCACAATCCCACGGTGTACAAGGAGGAATATCTCCGGGAACCCCACTACACCAAGGGGGACGACGGAGAATACTATTTTGACGCCATGGGGGAGGAAAAGCTGACCATCACCGGCACCGGGGCGTTCTTCGGGGACGACGCTTTCACCCAGTTCAAGAAGCTGACGAAGCTGTTTCAGGAGACGACGCCGGGGAATCTGGAGCATCCCGTCTGGGGCATCCGGTACTGCTATCTCACCGGGCTGGAAATGACCCAGGAGCCGAAGGACAACTACGTCAGCTACCGCTTTACCTTCACCGGCGCGCAGACCAACGGCGTGGTGCCGAGGTAACGGCAAAATACGCTTTACAGGAAAAATCCCACGCAGTCTTGCGACTGCGTGGGATTTTTTGTTATTCCAGCTCGAACGCGCCGGTGTAGAGCTGATAGTAGGTGCCCTTCTGGGCAATCAGGTCTTCGTGGGTGCCCCGCTCGATGATGCGGCCATGGTCGAGAACCATGATGCAGTCGGAGTTCATGACCGTGCTCAGGCGGTGAGCAATTACGAAGGTGGTGCGCCCTTTCATCAGGGCATCCATGCCGTCCTGCACCAGCTTTTCCGTGCGGGTGTCGATGGAGGAGGTTGCCTCGTCCAGAATCATGACGGGAGGATCGGCCACGGCCGCCCGGGCAATGGCGATCAGCTGGCGCTGACCCTGGGACAGGCTGGCGCCGTTGCCGGTGAGCATGGTGTTGTAGCCGTCGGGCAGGCGGGTGATAAAGTCGTGGGCGTTTGCCAGCTTCGCCGCGTGGATGCATTCCTCGTCGGTGGCGTCCAGCTTGCCGTAGCGGATGTTGTCCATCACCGTGCCGGTGAACAGATTGGTGTCCTGCAAGACGATGCCGAGAGACCGGCGAAGGTCGGGTTTGCGGATCTTGTTGATGTTGATGTTGTCGTAGCGGATTTTGCCGTCGTCGATGTCGTAGAAGCGGTTGATGAGATTGGTGATGGTGGTCTTGCCCGCGCCGGTGGCGCCGACAAAGGCAATCTTCTGGCCGGGCTTGGCGTACAGGGTCACGTCGTGGAGCACCAGCTTCTCCGGGACGTAGCCAAAGTCCACGTCGGTCATGGTGATGTCGCCCTTCAGCTCGGTATAGGTAACGGTGCCGTCCGCCTTGTGGGGGTGCTTCCACGCCCAGTGGCCGGTATGCTCCGGGGTCTCGGTAATGTTGCCGTTTTCGTCAATTTTGGCGTTGACCAGCTGGACATAGCCGTCGTCCGTCTCCGGCTGTTCGTCCATCAGCTCGAAGATGCGCTCCGCACCGGCCAGCGCCATGACAATGGCGTTGATCTGGTTGGAGACCTGGCTGATGGGCATGTTGAAGGAGCGGGACAGGAGCATGAAGCTCATCAGGCTGCCAAGGGACAGCATATTCCCGCCGGACAGCACGCACAGCGCGCCGCCCACGATGGCCAGGATGGCATACTGGACATAGCCCAGGTTATTATTGATGGGTCCCATCATGTTGGACAGGGTTCCGGCGGTACGGGCGTTGCGGCACAGCTCCTCGTTGAGCTTGTCGAACTGCTCCTTGCAGGCTTCCTCATGGGTGAAGACCTTGACCACCTTCTGGCCGTTGACCATTTCCTCCACGTAGCCGTTCAGCGCGCCCAGCGCCTGCTGCTGACCGACAAAGTATTTGGCGGACTTCCCTGCCACCTTCATGGTGACGAAGACGATGCCGGTAACGGTAAAGAGCATCACGATGGTAAGCAGCCAGGAGGTTTGCAGCATTCCCACGAAGACCACCACAATTGTCACCAGGGAGGATGCGCACTGGGGAATGGACTGGGAGATCATCTGCCGCAGGGTGTCGATATCGCTGGTGTAGCGGGACATGATGTTGCCGGCGGTGTTGGTGTCAAAATACCGCAGAGGGAGGGTCTGCATATGGGCGAACATTTCGTCCCGGATGTGCTTCTGGGTGCCCTGGCTGACCTTGACCATCAGGAACATGAACAGGAAGGACGAAACCATGCCCACGGCAAAGATGCAGGCAAGCCTGGTGAGATATCCCCACAGGGAAGAAAAATCCGTGGAGCCATCCTGCACCATAGGCAGGATATAGCTGTCCACCAGGGTACCCAGGGAGCGGCTGCCGGTGGTCTGGGCGACGGCGTTGGCGATGATGCACACCAGCACCACGCCCAGAGTGGGAAGATAGGGCTTCATGTAGCTAAGCAGCCGCAGAAGGGTCTTCTTGGGGTTTTTGGCCTTGCGGCCGTCGCCGCGCATTCTGACAGGAGGCATTATTCTTCCCCTCCTTTCTGCTGGGAGTAGTAGACTTCCTGATAAATTTTCGACGAGGCAAGCAGAGATTCATGGGTGCCTACGTCCTTCACCATGCCGTTGTCCAGGACGACGATCATGTCCGCGTCCTGCACGGAGGCAATTCGCTGGGCGATGATGAGCTTGGTGGTGCCGGGGATCTCCTCCCGGAAGGCCTGACGGATCATGGCGTCGGTGCGGGTGTCCACGGCGGAAGTAGAGTCGTCCAGAATGAGAATTTTGGGCTTTTTCAGCAGCGCCCGGGCGATGCAAAGACGCTGCTTCTGGCCGCCGGAGACGTTGGTGCCGCCCTGCTCGATGTGGGTGTCGTAGCCGTCGGGGAAGCCCTGGATGAATTCATCGGCGCAGGCCAGACGACAGGCGTGAACCAGCTCTTCGTCGGTGGCGTTGGGGTTGCCCCAGCGGAGGTTTTCCTTGATGGTGCCGGAGAACAGCTCGTTCTTCTGCAGCACCATGGCCACGTTGTCCCGAAGCACCTCAAGATCGTATTTCCGGACGTCGATGCCGCCAACCTTCAAGGTGCCTTCGCTGACATCGTACAGGCGGGGAATCAGCTGCACCAGGGTGCTCTTGCTGGAGCCGGTGCCGCCCAGAATGCCAACCGTTGCGCCGGAGGGGATGTGAAGGTTCACTTCCTTCAATGCGCGGTGCCTGGCGGTGGCGGAGTAGCGGAAGCTCACGTTCTCAAAGTCGATGGAGCCGTCGGGAACCTCCATGACGGCGTTTTCCGCGGGAGATGTCAGGTTCGGCTCCTCGGTGAGGATCTCATAGCACCGCTTCAGCGGGGCGCGGCTCATGGTCAGCATGACGGCCACCATGGACAGCATCATGAGAGAAGAAAGAATCTGGCTGGTGTAGGTGAACATGGAGCTGAGCTGGCCGGTGGTGAGACCCAGGTCGGGGTTATTGCCGGAGGCAATGACCAGGTGCGCGCCGATCCAGGAAATGGCCAGCATACAGCCGTAGACGCACAGCTGCATGATGGGGTTTGCCAGGGACATGATACGCTCGGCCTTGCAGAAGTCTTTATAAATGGTGCCGGACACGGAGGTGAATTTCTCGGTCTCCCGGTCTTCCCGGACGAAGGATTTGACCACCCGGATACCGTGAACGTTCTCCTGCACCACATTGTTCATCTTGTCGTAGGTGCGGAAGACCCGGTCGAAGATTTTGAACACCTTGGGAATCAGGCAAAGCAGGGCGCAGATCAGGATGGGCAGCGCCACGCAGTACACGAGACTCAGCCGCACGCTGATGCCCATGGCGGAAACCAGCGCCAGAATCAGCATCATGGGGCAGCGGATGGCCATACGGATCATCATCTGGAAGGTGTTCTGCAAGGTCGCCACGTCGGAGGTCAGCCGGGTGACGATGGATGCGGTGGAAAATTTGTCGATGTTGGAAAAGCTGAAATCCTGCACCTGATGGTACATATCGTGGCGCAGATTTCTAGCGAAGCCGGTGCCGGCCTTGGACGCGAAGGCGGCGGACAGAACGCCGAAAGACAGCGACGCCAGGGCGCACAGCACCAGGGTGCCGGACTTGGCTGCGACCACCTGCATGTCCTGCAGCTTGATGCCGTAGTCGTACAGATCGGCCATGACCAGGGGGATCAGCACCTCCATGGCGACCTCGCCGACCATGCACAGCGGGCTGAGCAGCGCCGCCCACTTATATTCCCGGATGCACCGGGAAAGTCTTCTTATCATGGATCAGATTCCTCCTTGATTTTACGGATACAGGCGCTTGCGCCCATGTTGTCAATGGCGCGCAGGAGCAGGGAAGCGAACAGCTCCCGTTCCTCCGGGGAAAAGCCTGCCACCACCCGGGCTTCGTTGTCGAGAATGACCCGGTTCATGGTCTCGTGAAGCTCGTCTCCCTTGGGCAGCACATAGATGCGCTTGCAGCGGCGGTCGGTTTCGTCCGGCCGAAGCTCGATGAAGTCCTTCTTTTCCAGCCGGGACAGCAGCCCCGAAACGGTGGGGTGGCTCAGGTGAAAGGTTTCCTCAATGTCCCGGGAGCAGGGCGGCTGAGAACGCTGCGCGAGGTAGCCCATGATATGCCCCTGAGCGGACGTTAAGTCCATGGACGCAAAGGTGTTGTCCATGGAGGTCTTCATGCAGCCGCTGAGAACCTTCAAAAGATAGCCATAGTGATGTGTCAGGATGATCACCACCTCAAATAATATGTAGCGTGCTACATATTAGCATATCCCTTTTCAAATTGCAAGATGGTCATAAAAAGTTTACAAACTGGGGCTACAGGGCGTAAAACCGCCGGGATTGTAACCAATCCCGGCGGTTAATCATTGTGGACGGAAACCTTCAAAAATAGACAGCCAGCCCTCTTTCAGGGCGGTATCGTGGTCTTCCTTGCTCCGCAGCGTCCAGCTGACGCCCTGAACCCGCCACAGCTTGCGGCAGAGCCAGTTGCTTATCGTGCTGTTCCGGTCGGCGAACTTATAGGCAATAAAATCGGGGCGGGACAGGAAGTTTGCAAGGTTATGGGTCAGCAGGAATTTCAGCGTGTCCGAAAGATCGGTGCGATCCCGGAAGAAATTCTCCGAAAGCTGCCCGCGAATGATGTCCGGCCGGTTTTTCCGCAGCCAGGCAATGCACCGGGGGTCGAAGGACTCGATGCAGTATACGCCCTTGTAGCCTTTCAGCATGTTGCAGGCCGTCTCGGCGAGCTTTGCGTGATTGCCGTCCTCCGGCTTCAGCTCAATGATGAGGGGAACCTTTCCGTCTACCAGCGTCAGGACGTCCAGGAATTTTGGGATGGTATCCTCCGTGTTTTCCAGGCGGTAGTTTTTCAGGTCTTGCGTATACAGGTCTTCGATGCGCCCGGCCTGCCCGGTGGTGCGGTTAAGAAGGGAATCGTGCATCACGCCAAGGTTGCCGTCTTTTAATAGATGCAGGTCAAACTCCATGCCGTAGCCGTTCTCCACGGCAAGGCGGAAGGCGGTCATGGAGTTTTCGGCAGCGCCGTCGCCGTGAAGCCCCCGGTGGGCGTAGTTCCACCCTTGCAGCGCCTTCATGCCGGGATGGCTGCTCCGCCCTTGGACGGCCAGCACCCACAATAGCGCGAGAATCAATACAATTATCAACAGAGTCATAATTGTCCCTCCAAAGCGTTAATCGTCCAGGTCAAAGGCTTCCAGTCCCTTCTTCGCTTCCACCTTATTGTCGCCGTGCTTCACAAAGCCCATGGTGACGAAGGACGCGAAGACGAAAATGGCGGCGTAGGGAAACAGGGTCTTATAGTCCACATGCTCCAGCAGCCAGCCCGCCACGATGGGGGTCATGATCTGGGCGGACATGGAGAAGGTGTAGTACAGTCCCGTAAACTTGCCCACCTCGCTGCCGCTGCACATTTCCACCACCATGGGCAGGCTGTTGACATTGATGGCCGCCCAGGCTACGCCCACCAGGACGAACAGGCCGTACAGCACCGGGCTGAAGGAATCGGACAGCATGGTATAGAGAAACGCGGCAAAGAAGCTGCCCGCCAGCAGCAACGTACCAAAGCGGATGGTCTTCCGGCGGCCGACCCTGCTCGCCACGTTGCCCACCGGAATGTAGCTGAGGATTGCTCCGGCGGTGGCGATGGTCAGGCAGGTGTTTGCCTGGGCAAGGGTCATGTGCCAGGTGCGGCCGGCGTAGACGGAGAACCAGGTGGTGACGCCGTTGTAGCCGATGAACCACAGGGCGATGGAGGCCAGCAGGAAGCCAAGACTCCGCTTGACGTCCCTGGGCAGGGTTTCGCCGTTCTCCGTGACCTGGGTCAGGTTGTCCTCGGGGTGGGCGTCCTCATAGCGCCGCTGCTCCGCCACCAGCTTGGGTTCGTCCACGCACAGCAGAATGACGGCAAGGGCGGCCAGCATGATGCCACCCACGATGGCGAACAGGGGCAGGTAGGAAACGTACACGTCCGCGGTTGTTTTGTACAGAAATGTGGTAATAATCAGGTAAATGATGCCGCCCAGGGCGCCCATCAGGTTGATGATGGCGTTGGCCTTGGAGCGCAGGGGCTTGGGGGTGACGTCGGGCATCAGCGCCACGGCGGGGCTGCGGTAGGTACCCATGGCGACCAGCAGAATGCCCAGGCCGATGATGAAGCACACCTGTTTCCAGGCGTCGGGGGAAGTGTGGAAGCTGTCGGTAAGGATGGGCAGCGCCATCATCACCGCCACCGCCGCGAGAGTGCCGAAGAGAATGTAGGGTCGGCGGCGGCCAAGGCGGGAGGTGCATTTATCGGACAGCCCGCCAAAAAGAGGCAGCAGGAACAGGGCAAGAACGTTGTCCGCCGCCATGATCATGCCGGAAACGCTTTCTCCCATGCCGAAGGTTTCCGTGAGAATTTTGGGGATCAGATTGTCGTACATCTGCCAGAAGGCGCAGATGGACAGAAACGCGAAACCGACCAGCACGGTGCGCTTGGTGTTGAGCTTCATTGAGGAGCCTCCGTTCCCATGTAAATATAAGTGTATTATATCTGTTCTTTTGGGAGAAGTCCAGACCTTCTTGTCTAAAGAAAGCAAAAAGTGGGTAAAATAGGCGTCAAGTCCTATTTCCGGCGCAGCACAGAATTGTGTGAATGAATCGTAAATTTTCAGCCTGAATTTACCAAAGGCAGAGAAAACGACTTGCGCATTTTCCCGGGAATGGTATAATAGACAAAAGGAAATACCACAGGATAATCGAGGTTATCGAAATGAAAAAGATGCTGTTCATTATGAATCCGTTTGCCGGGGTGAAACGGGCCAACCGGCACCTGGCGGACATTTTGCTGACATTCTCCCAAGCGGGCTATGAGGTCATCACCCACATGACCCTGGGGCAGGGAGACGCCACCGCCGTTGCCCGGGAAAAGGGCAGGAATGTTGATCTAGTGGTCTGCTGCGGCGGCGACGGCACCCTGAACGAGACCATCACCGGCCTTCTCAGCGCCGGGGCGGACACGCCCATCGGCTATATCCCCGCCGGTTCCACCAACGACTTTGCTTCCAGCCTGAAAATCCCCACCAACATTCTCAAGGCCGCTCAGGCCATCGTGGAGGGCGAGCCGGTGAGCTACGACGTGGGGCGGTTCGGCGACCGGTATTTTTCCTATGTTGCCTCCTTCGGCGCGTTTACCAGGTCCAGCTATGCCACACCTCAGAATGTCAAAAACGCACTGGGGCACACCGCCTATGTTCTCAGCGGCATTACGGAGCTGTCCCAGATTCGCAACGAGCATGTGAAAATGGAGATCGACGGTCAGGTTGTGGAAGGGGACTTCCTCTTCGGCGCCATCTGCAATTCCACCTCCGTGGGCGGCATTCTGAACCTGGATCCCAAGCAGGTGGACATGGGCGACGGTCTGTTTGAAATTCTGCTGGTTCGCGCGCCGGAGAATCTGGGGGAAATCCATGAGTGCATTCAGGCGCTGCAAAGCCAGAAGTACAACTGCGCCATGCTCACGTTCCGCAGCGCCCAAAAGGTGCGGATTTTCGCCGATCCGGAAATGCCCTGGACGCTGGACGGCGAAAAAGAAGACGGCCACGAGACGGTGGAGGTGGAGAATCTGCACCACGCCATCCGGCTGATGCAGAAGAAGGATGAAGATGCTTAACACCACACTGTGCTATGTCACCCGGGGCAGTCAGGTACTGATGCTCCACCGGGTGAAAAAGAAGGCCGACATCAACAAGGGCAAGTGGATCGGCATCGGCGGAAAATTCGAGAACGAAGAATCCCCGGACGAGTGCCTTCTGCGGGAAGCGAAAGAGGAAACCGGTCTCACCCTGACCTCCTGGCAATGCCGGGGCGTGGTAACATTTCTGAACGACACCTGCGAGGGCGAATACATGTACCTGTTCACCGCCGACGGCTTTGAAGGGGAAATGACCCAATGCGACGAGGGCGACCTGCAATGGGTAGAGCGGGAATTCCTGGACACCCTGCCCAAGTGGGAGGGCGACCAGATTTTTCTGGACTTGCTGTGGCAAAATGCACCCTTCTTCCTACTGACCCTGCGCTACCACGGGGATACCTTAGTGGAAGCAATATTGAACGGGGAAAAAATACGCTGAGACTTGAGCCGACAGACGCGCGTCTGTCGGCTTTTGCAAAAATAAGGAATTCTTAACCTCTCCGAAAAGACTTCCTAAAGATGCCGTGGTATAATGGGGGAAGTCAAAAAGGATGTGGTTATGATGAAAACAAAACAGCGGGTGGTGATCGCCGCTGCCGTTATTGTGCTTCTCGCAGCGGCCATTCTGGGGGCGAAGCCCATGTACAACCTGTACCGGGATATCTCCTTCTATCACGGGGAGCGCACGGAGGCGGAGAAAACGGTGAAAGCCTTCGCCGAGGGAAAGGGCATCTCCTACGGCGAATACCCCCAGAGCCTCATTGACCTTTACGAGCGCAACCCCGAGACGAAGGATTTTGTGCTGAACTACCCCTTCCGGAAGAACACGGGAGTTGATCTCAGCGCCTGGAAGGGCGGCCAGACCGTGCCGCTGTTTTTGCAGTGGAATCCCATGTGGGGCTACGAAAAGTACGGGAAGGACTTTCTTGCGGTCACTGGCTGCGGCCCGACCTGCCTTGCCATGGTGGGCTACTATTACACCGGGGACGAAAACATGAACCCCCGGCAGGTCGCCCAGTTCGCTCAGGAAAACGGCTACTATTCCCGGGGCAGCGGTTCCTCCTGGACGCTGATCAGTGAGGGCAGCGGGCAGCTTGGGCTGAAAGCCACGGAAATTCCCCTGGTCAAGAAAAAGATGGTGGACGCGCTGGAAGCGGGCAAGCCCATCATCTGCGCCATGCGGGAAGGCGATTTCACCACCACGGGACACTATATCGTCTTGCGTGGCATGGTGGACGGTGAATTTCAGGTCAACGACCCTAACAGCGTGGTTAATTCCGAAAAGCTGTGGAGCTACGAGCAAATCGAGGGGCAGATCCGGAACCTCTGGGTCATGGAAAAGGCGTAAAAGCATAAAAATTGCCGTGCTGCAAGGAATCTCTCCTGCGGCACGGCGTTTTTGTTATTTTGTGTCTTTTTGACGGCAGGCGTAAATGTACGCATTTTTGTAGTCGCCCATTTCCCGGTAGCAGATTTCCAGCTCCCGGAGGAGGTTGTACTCCCCTTCGGCGGCAAGAAAGCACGCTGCCGCTTCCGGGAATTCTTCCAGCGCCATGTGGCATTTCCCCCGAAGGAAGTTCCAGCGAGGGGCGGCGTGGTCTTCCGCTCCGTCCAGAAGATGGGCGGCGCGTTGGACGTCTCCCCCGGCCAGCGCCGACGCGGCCTGCACGGTCAGCGCCTCGTCCAGGCCGGGCAGATGAATGGTCTGCCCCGGAATGCGGCCAAGCAGCAGAAGCCTGCGCTGTTCCAAATCTGCGGAATAATAGGCCGCGTCCTTCCCCAAGACGGCGACGGCTTCCAGCAGCTCCAGGGCATACGGCTCCCGGCCAGCTTCGATGGCTTCCTCAGCAAGGTGAAGCCGGGCAAGAATTCCCAGCAGCTGCCATTCCCGGTCGTAGATTTCATCCGGGGCGCGGTACTGCACCAGCGCCTGCATTGCTCCGGCGTAATCCTTCCCGTCGAACAGCCGACGGGCGGCAGTCATGATCTCCTGATTGGGCGAACACACGGTATCTTCTTCCAGGAAATAACTCACGGGCTTCCCCAACCGTGCGGCGAGATAACCCAGCGTTTTCATGGACGGCCGGGCGGCGCCGTGCTCAATGCGGGAGAGCATATTCCGGGTAATCTCGTCCCCACAGAGCGCCCGCTGGGACAGCCCCGCTTCCAGACGCGCCAAGTGCAGTTTTTCTCCAAGCTCCATAGCCGCCCTCCATTCCGCCTTCGTGGTTGAATGGATTATACCATACATTCCGCCGGTTTTCCACTGTTACAAAAATTTCATTTGCTATTTTTCCGAATTTCGTTTATAACATTCATAAACACAGTTTTGAAACGGAGACGCACTTATGGATATCCGAAACACCCGTCAGCTGAAAGAATTCTCCGCCGGACGGCTCGCCAACGCCCGGGAAGGGCAGAAAATTATCCTGTATTTCTCTTTGATCACCATTGCCGTAACGGCGTTAGCAAATGTGGCCAGCTACATTCTGAGCCAGCAGATTGCCAAGACCGGTGGCCTCGGCAGCATGGGCGTCCGCTCCGCCCTGACCACCGTCCAGACGCTGCTGCCCTTTGTCCAGGCGGTTTTTCTCATGTGTCTGACGCTGGGCTACCTGTCCACCATGCTCCGCATTGCCCGGGGACAGTACGCTTCTCCCAACGGGATGCGGCTGGGCTTTGACCGGTTCTGGGTGCTGCTGCGCTGCACACTGCTGAAAGGGCTGATTTTCGGCGGTGTGGCCGTAGCCAGCCTGTATGTCGCCATGATGATCTACATGATGACGCCTCTTTCCAATTCGGCCGTGGACATTCTGATGCCCCTTGTCAAAAGCGCCGGCACTTCCGGCCAGTTGGGGATCATGCTGGACGACGCCACCTATACCCAGCTCATGAGTGCCACCACGCCTGCCATGGCGATTTTCGGCGTGCTGTTCCTCGCCCTTGCCGCGCCGCTGTTCTACCGGTATCGCATGACGGATTATCTCATCATTGACCGCCCCGGCACCGGCGCTTTGGCCGCCCTGCGGGACAGCCGGATGATGATGAAGGGCAATCGCTGGAACTTGTTCCGGTTGGATTTGAGCATGTGGTGGTACTACGCCGCCGTGCTGGTGTCCGCTGCGGTCGCCTACGGCGACCAACTTCTGCCCGCGCTGGGCATTCCCCTCCCCTTCTCCGATACCGCCGCCTACTTTATATTCTTCGGCGTGTACCTTGCGGTGATTTTCGCTGTATACTACTTCCTGCGCAACCGGGTGGAGGTCACTTACGCCCTGGCCTACGATTCCCTCCGCCCCCAGGAGCCGGAGAACAAAGGCGCAGTCCTCGGGAACATTTTCCAGATGTAACCATCCATTTTACAGCAAAAACCGGCATGACGAATCATGCCGGTTTGTTTTATACGAGTTTTTAATAAAACGCTTAAAAGCGTTTTATTAGGCCGCAGGATTGCGGCCAGCGGCCACTGCCGCTAAAAAACGAAGTCAATACATTTCTTACCGCCGCACAGGCGGTCTGCCGTGAAACGGCAGAATAAAATGATGAAATCATTTTATTAAGAAATAGTATTATTCCGTTACGCTGTCGTGAAGCAGGTCTGCCAGGGTGATTCCCTCGAAGAACCCGTCGATCATTCTGTCCAGCTTGTCCCACATGGGCTTGGCCTGACAGCACTCCGTCCGGGAGCAGGCCGACGCACCCATGGAGGTGCA
>CAKTKX010000018.1 GCA_934572365.1 uncultured Oscillospiraceae bacterium | reverse complement strand
GGAAAACGTCAACAACATCGAGACGGTGCATCTGCATTTCGGCCTGGAGCTGGTGTTCGATGAGAGCCAGAAGGAATGCAATTCGGAAATTTGGATCAATGTCTACGACATCGTCCGGCTGCTGTCCGGCCATCGGAGCAGCATTCAGCGGACGGAAAACGGCTGGGGCAGGGTATATCCCTACCAGGATCTGGACTGGGAGGAATACCCCAAGACGTTGCCATAAAAAGCGGGATGCAGAAAACTCTGCATCCCGCAAATTTGTAACTTGTATTTACTCTAGTGTCAGATGGTTTTCCTCCAGCGCCTTCTGAATGGCGACCGCGAGGATGGGGGCGAAGATGAGGGCGACCACGGCATTGAAGGCGGTGGCGGGGAGTTTGGCGACGACGGTGAGCAGCGCCGCGTCGGGGGTCAGGCCCTTGATGAGCAGACCGCTGTAGAAATAGCTCTTGGCGAGGTACAGCGCGGCATAGGTCAAGGCTCCGGCCAGGGTGGCGAGAAGCGCCTTGACGTAGCCGAATTTCTTTCCGCCCGCCCGGATGATGAGACCGGCGACCAGGCCGTAAGCACCCTTGGTCAGGAAGGTGATCCAGCATTCGGAGATGTACAGCGGGTTCATGATGTCATAAATGGCGGAGCCGAGACCGGAGGCCAGACCGCCCAGCCAGGGACCCAGCAGGATGCCGCTGAGGGCGCACATGATGTTGCCCAGGTGGAAGGACGTGGTTCCTGCAATGTCCAGGGGCAGCGTGACGCGAAGCGCGGAACCTGCTACGGTCAGAGCGGCCATCAGTGCCGTGAAAACGATTTTCCGTGTGGTCAGGGTATTTTTCTTTTCCATTTGAATTACCTCCCGAATTGGTATGAAAGTAGTATAGCAAGTTCTGGCTATAAATATAGTGCCAAAATTAACATATAAAATAATGCCAGATTGGATATGGTCAGGAAATACGAATGGATTTACCAAAATAAACTAAAAACCCCAAAAGCACTGTACAGAAAATGAAAAGAATGCTATAATACTGCCAGGTCAATTACGAAAGGGGAACTTTATCAATGAGACTGATTCGTGCAAAGGATTATAACGACGTGAGCCGCAAGGCCGCCAATATTATTGCTGCCCAGATTTATCTGAAGCCCGACTGTGTGCTGGGTCTGGCAACCGGCAGCAGCCCCGTGGGTACTTACAAGGAACTGATCGCCAAGTATGAAGCCGGCGATCTGGACTTCTCCAAGGTCAGAACCGTGAACCTGGACGAGTACGTGGGTCTGACCAAGGATCATGACCAGAGCTACGCTTACTTTATGCGCTCCAACCTGTTCGATCATGTGAACATTGATCAGGCCAACTGCAACATCCCCAACGGCATGAACCCTGACGCCGAGGCGGAGTGCGCCCGGTACGACGCCGTCATCGACGCCTTCGGCGGCGCTGACCTCCAGCTGCTGGGTCTCGGCCCCAACGGTCACATCGGCTTCAACGAGCCTGCGGATGCCTTCGTCAAGGGTACCAACAAGGTTGCGCTGACCGCTTCCACCATCGACGCCAACGCCCGCTTCTTTGCTTCCCGGGACGATGTTCCCACCCACGCCTACACCATGGGCATCGGTTCCATCATGAAGGCAAAGCGCGTTCTGCTGGTGGTCAACGGCGAGAAGAAGGCGCAGGCCGTGAAGGACTGCTTCTTTGGCCCCATCAAGCCCCAGGCACCCGGCTCCATCCTCCAGCTGCACCCCGACTTCACCCTGGTGGCGGACGAGGCTGCTCTGTCCCTGGTGAAGGATCTGCTGTAATCGTTAAATAGTTTGTCCCGGAACGGCTTGCCGTTCCGGGACGTTTCTTTGCATATTATACCGCAAAACAGGGTATCCTTTCCAGAGAAAGGGGCTTCTGATTATGGATTTTTTGAATTCGGAAACCAGAAAGAATCTGGTCCGTTCCTTCGCCGGGGAATCTCAGGCGCGGACACGCTACACCGTCTACGCCGGGGTGGCGCGGAAGGAAAACCTTGAGTGGATCGCGAGAATTTTTGAAGAAACGGCGGCAAACGAAACCGTCCACGCGGAGGAATTTCTGAAAATGCTGAAACGCCTGGGCGGTTGCGCCGAAAACGTGGATTTGGGCGCCGGCTATCCCTTCCAGCTGGGGACAACGGCGGAAAATCTCGCCTACGCCGCCAACGGGGAGAAGGACGAGCATGACGACGTTTACCCCGGCTTCGCGGAAATGGCGCGGCGGGAGGGCTACAACGACGCGGCACGGCTGTGGATGCAGATTGCAAGAATTGAGGGCGTCCACCACAACCAATTCCAATCCCTTGAGCGGCAGCTGACCAATGGAGAGCTGACGGAAAAGCAGGAGCCCATCCGCTGGCGCTGCCTGAACTGCGGCTATACCTACGAGAGTGGGCGCGCCTGCGACCCCTGTCCCGTCTGCGGCAAAAGCGCCGGATGGCAGGAGGGCGAGCTGGACAAGAAGGAGATGCGCACCTGAAATGTTTTCTGCCCCCTGAAAACGGGGGTTACATAGGATAATGTCAGAACTTTTGCAACTTCCTGTTTACAGATGCCGGGTTTGTGTGTTATGATATCGCGTAGTATCATAAACAGTAGAGGTTACGCGCGATGGATTATATTGTATTGGATATGGAATGGAACCAGCCCTGGCCGGGATCGCCTTCCTCCAAAAAGGTGCTGCCCGTGGACATCCGGGGGGAGATCATTCAGATGGGCGCCGTCCGGGTCTCGGAGGCGCAGTTCGTTCAGGATGAATTCCAGATCATGGTGAAGCCCAAATATTACCGGCACTTAAACCGCCGGGTCAGCAAGCTCACCGGCATCAAGGAAGCCCGCCTGCGGGACGAGGGCGTGCCGTTCCCCGAGGCGATCGAGAAGTTCCGGGGATGGTGCGGCGACGATGTGGTGTTTCTGACCTGGGGCTTTGACGATATCGGCATTCTTCGGGAAAATCTGCGGCTTTTCGGCCTGGACGAAAGGTTCACGGAGAAGTGGTACAACGCCCAGATGATCTTCAACGCCCAGACCGACGGTTCTACCTCCCAGAAGGCGCTGAAGACCGCTATGGAAATGTTCAGCATCGAGGCGACCCGCCCCGCCCACGACGCCCTGGGCGACGCCTACCACACGGCGCTGATCTGTGCCATGCTGGACTTGAAGAAAGGCGCGCGGGAGTATGACGCGGCGCTGAAAAGCCACGAAAACGGCTTCCACGGCGCGGAACTTCCCGGCTGCATTGCCCGGAAGGTGTTCTACGACTACGCCGACAAGCGGGAAGCGCTGGCCGCCATGTCCGGGGAGGAGAACAAGTGTCCCGTCTGCGGCGGGCGGATGCTGGGTTCCCGGTGGTTTTCCCAGCCCGGACACCGGTATATGGACTTGGCCGCCTGCCCGGAGCATGGGAAATTTCTCATTCGGGTGCGGCTTTCCCAGCAGCCGGACGGCCTGACCCGGGTCAGCCGGCTGACCTATGAGGCCACCTCCGAAGCGGCGGAAGCCTATGCCCGCCGCGCGGAAAAAGCCGACCCGGAGGAAACACCCCGTCCCCGCCGCCGACGCAGGAGAAGTACCACTGCAAAGCAGGAAAGCAAGGAAGAATAAATAGTACACAGGCGCACCTTGACCGGGTGCGCCTGAACTCGTTAAAAGAACCATTTCACCGTCCATGACGCCATGAGAAAGCCGATGAAATCCGCGAACAGCGCTGCGGGCAGGGTGTAGCGGGTCTTTTTGATGCCCGCAGCGCCGAAGTAGACGCTGATGGTGTAAAAGGTCGTCTCCGTGGAGCCCAGCATCACCGCCGCCGTGCGGCCGATCTGGGAATCCACGCCGTACTGCGCCATCAGCTCTGCCCCGACGGCGAGAGCGGCGCTGCCGCTGATGGGGCGGATGAGGACAAGCATGGCCGTCTCCGGCGGAATGCCGAAAAAGGAAAAAACCGGAGCGAAAAAACCGCTGAGAAGCGCCACCGCCCCGGAAGCGCGGAGCATGTGAACCGCAGTCAGCAGCAGAACCAGCGCCGGGAGGATGGTCACAAGCAGCTTCAGCCCATCCGCGCCGCCCTGGAGGAGAAGATCATAGGCGTTTTCCCGCTTCCCCAGCGCCAGCGCCGCCGCCAGAAACAGAAGCACCGGAACGATGTAATCCGTCATTTCCGCCAGACCTTTCCCAGCACCCAGGCCGCCGTGACCCCAAGCCCGGCGGAGCAAAAGCTGGTGACCCATACCGCCGGGAGAATGTCGAAGGGTGTCCCACAGCCCAGAGCGCCGCGGACGGCTGCCACATTCGCCGGAATCAGCTGGATGGAGGCGGTGTTCAGCACGATCAGGCGGCAAAGCTCATCCGTGGCGGTGCCGCCCCGCTTCATCCGCTGCGCCGCCTGAATGCCCATGGGGGTGGCGGCATTGCCCAGACCGAGGAAATTGGCGCAGATATTGGCGCTCAGGCTTCCCGCCAGGGCGGCGTCCTCCTTGGTGCTGGGAAATACCCGGTGCAGAAGGGGACGCAGAAGCCGGGAGAGCATCCGGGTGATTCCGGCGTGCTCCATCAGCCGCCCCGCCCCCGTCCACAGGCACAGGCTCCCTCCCATGGACAGGGCAAGCTGTATCCCGGCCTGGGCGCCGCTGACCGTCGCCGCCGCCAGCGCGCCGCCGTTGCCCAGAACCAGCGCACAGAGAATGCTTATGAGCACTATGCCCGTCCATATCCAGCTCATGACCATGGGCATTCCTCCCCCTTTCCGTACGTTCGGCTGAGGCAAACGCTCCGGCCGCCATCCCTCGCCGATTGTATCATACTATTTCTCGATAAAATGGTTAACACCATTTTATCCTGCGAAGGATTCGCAGGCCGCCGGTGGCGGCGAGAAATGTATGGACTTACGTTTTTTGCGGCTACGCCGCTGGCTGCTGAAACAGCAGCCGAATAAAACGGTTTTTAACCGTTTTATTAAAAACTAGTATCAGAGACGCCTTAACGCATGGTATGCGGATAAGAAACGGAAAAGAACAGGAAAAAATCGACAAAATTTTTGGTTTCTTACAAAAAGTATTTGACTATAGTAGATAAAACAAGTATAATGATAATGCTGATAAGCCGTTGGAGAGGCAAGGAAGGGAGCTGACCGCAATGAAGTCTACGGGCATTATCCGGAAGGTGGACGAACTGGGAAGAATCGTGCTGCCGATTGAACTGCGCCGCACGCTGGACATCGCGGAGCGGGACGAGTTGGAAATCTATATGGAGAGTGACCGCATTATCTTGCAGAAATTCGAGCCGGCGTGCATTTTCTGCGGTTCTTCCCGAGGACTGATCTCCTACCGGAAGAAGAACATCTGCCAGGAATGCGTCAAAAACATGACGGAATATTGAAAAAGACCCCGAATGATGTAACGTCATTCGGGGCCTTTTAACGCAATGTCATAGACGACATTTTTGGGAAGTCCCAGCTCTGCGGCGGTCTGCCTGACCGCGTCCTTGCGGCTGAGACCCTGGGCGATCAGCTGGGCGACCCGGGCGGCGGCGTCGCCCTCTGAGGCGGATTCCTTTACGGTTTCCGGCGCGCCGGCGACGATGAGAACGAATTCGCCCTTGGGCGGTGTTTCGGTGTACTTTATGAGGGCTTCCCCCAGGGTGGTGCGGACGACCTCCTCGTGGAGCTTCGTCAGCTCCCGGCACAGACTGACCGGACGGTCATCGCCGAAGGCTTCCGACATGTCCGCCAGGGTGGACACCAGCTTGTGGGGCGCTTCGTAGAAGATCATCGTCCGGGTCTCGGTGCGCAGGGCGTCCAGATGCTCCCGGCGGCTCTTTTTCGCCGTGGAGAGGAAGCCCTCGAAGCAGAACCGGCCGGTGGACTGCCCGGAGATACTCAGCGCCGTAATGGCGGCGCAGGGGCCGGGAATGGCGCAGACGGTGATACCGGCCTCGGCGCACTGCCTGACCAGATCCTCCCCGGGGTCGGAGATGGCGGGGCTGCCCGCGTCGGAAACCAGCGCGCAGGTCTCCCCGGCGAGAATGCGGTCGACGATCCGGTCGCCCTTTGTGGCCTTGTTATGCTCGTAGTAGCTGACAAGGCTTTTCTTGATGCCCAGATGGTTGAGTAGTTTCAGCGTTACCCGGGTGTCCTCGGCGGCGATGAAGTCGGCGCTTTCCAGGGTTTCCCGGCAGCGCAGGGAGATGTCCCCCAGATTGCCGATGGGGGTCGGGACAAGATACAGCATTCCGGCCATGTGGAACCTCCTAGAGATGGTAAATTCGGCGGTATTGCTCAGTGGGAGCGCCGCTTGCGTCGTGGAGGACGATCTCCTCCCACTTTAGGCTCGGCTTTCCGCCCTTGCGCAGCTGCAGCAGGACAAGATTCACCGGGGAATCCGCCCGATGGCGCACAAGGCACAGCCGCTTGGCCTCCAGATTCCATTCCGAACCCCGGATGATCAGCTCGGCCAGCCGTTCCGGACGGTGGACGAGGAAAAAGTCGCCGCCGTATTTCAGCGCCCATGCGGCCGCCCCGAACAGGTCGGCAGGGGAACAGGCGTCCTCCCGGCGGGCGAGGGCGGCGGTGCGGCTGGCGGGGCCGCCGGAAAAATAGGGGGGATTGGAGATGCAGACGTCAAAGCTCCCCGGGGGAAAGCTGCCGGGAACTTGCCGCACATCGGCGCATATACTTTCCATGCGGGCTGTCAGACCGTTGCGGCGGATGTTGTCCAGGGCGGCAAGGTGGGCGTCCCGGGACAGCTCCACGCCGGTGACGCAGCAGCCTTCGTTCACGGCGCACAGCAGCAGTCCCAGCGTGCCGCAGCCGGAGCCGAGATCCAGCACCCGGGCATTCTTAGGGAGCCGGACAAAATGGGACAGCACCATGGAATCGGTGCTTAAGGGGAAAGCGCCTTCCGGCAGGTTCAGGGTAATTCCGTTGGGTAACTGCTCCATGAATGCCTCCGAATGATGTTTGCACCATTATACAACAAAAAATCAGCCTGCGCAAGCATTTGCGCAGGCCAATTCGGGTCTGAGAAAGATTAGCCTTCCTCGATCGCGTCGGCGGGGCACTGATCGGCGCAGGAACCGCAGGAAACGCAGACATCGGGGTTGATCTCGTACTTGCCGTCACCCTCGGAAATAGCCTCAACAGGGCACTGCTCGGCGCAGGAGCCGCAGGCGACACAGCGGTCAGTAATCGTGTAAGCCATGGTGTTACCTCCAATTTATCTAATATGTATTGCACGCCACAACCAGCGTATCCCCATTGTAGCATGGTTTCCCAAAAAAGCAATTCCTTTTTTATAAAAATTTTTGAATAATTTTTGCCGGGGGTGGTGAAAATTTTCCGGAAAAGGAAAGGCAAAACAATCACGCGGGAGGGATACCGTGCATTACGATATACTGACGTCCGACCTGATCCAGCGCGCCGCCCAATTGGCCAGAACCCTGGGACACAGCTATGTTGGCTCTGCCCATCTGCTGCTGGTGATGGCGCGGGAACCCGGGGCGGCGGGGCAGACCCTTCGGCTTCTGGGTATGGACCCGGATCTGACGGAGGCGATGGCGCGGCTGCTTTACGGAATGGGGACGCCGGAGCTGCCCCTGCCCCAGGGGCTGACCGGCGAGTCCCGGGCGCTTCTCCGGGGGGCGGCGCGGGAAGCAAAGATTTTGGGCAGCCGGGAAATTACGCCGCAGCATCTGCTGCTGGCGATGGCAAGACGGGAAAACAGCGACGCATATGAGCTGCTGAAGCTCAACGGCATCAGCACCGACGAGCTGTTTACCCATGCGGTGGACTATCTGCACTGGGAGCAGGGCGCTCCCGTGAGAGGAAAAAAGGAGGCGGTCACAACGAAACTTTTGGAGCAGTTCAGTGAAGATCTGATTCTCAAGGCGTCAAGCATGGATCCGGTGATTGGGAGGGAACGGGAGATCGACACGGTCATCGGCATTCTGTGCCGGAAAAATAAGAACAATCCCGCTCTGGTCGGCGAGCCGGGGGTGGGAAAAACCGCCATTGCCGAGGGCTTGGCTCAGCGGATGGCGGTGGGTAACGTGCCGCCCCAGCTGAAGGACAAACGGCTGGTGAGCCTGAACATGGCGTCCTTGGTTGCAGGGACAAAATACCGGGGCGAGTTCGAGGAACGTCTGCGGGACGTGCTGGGGGAAATCCGCCGCAGCGGGGACGTGATTCTCTTTGTGGACGAAATGCACACCATCGTCGGCGCGGGGGCTGCTGAGGGCGCCATTGACGCGGCGAACATCTTCAAGCCCGCCCTGGGTCGCGGCGAGCTGCAAATGCTGGGCGCGACGACCCGGGAGGAATACCGGAAATATATTGAAAAGGACGCGGCGCTGGAACGGCGCTTCCGCCCGGTGGTGGTGGAGGAGCCGGGGGAGGAGGCAACGCTTGCGATCCTCCGGGCGCTGAAGCCGGGGCTGGAGCGGCATCACCATCTGCGGATTTCCGAGGAAGCCGTGAAGGAGGCGGTGCGCCTGTCCCGGCGGTACCTGCCCGACCTGTATCTGCCGGACAAAGCCATCGACCTGCTGGACGAGGGCGCTGCCCGGGCGCGGATGGAGGAAATGCAGCTGTCCCGGGGCGGCCCTGCCAGAAAAGAGCTGGAACAGGAGCTGAACGAAGCGGTACGGGAGCGGAAATTCGAAAAGGCCGCGGAGCTGCGGGACAAAATGCAGCACCTGTCAAAGCCCGCCGACGGAAAACGCGCCCGGTGCGTCACCGGGGCGGACATCGCCTGGGTGGTCTCCGCCCGGACGGGAATTCCCGTGGGGCGGCTCACCGCCGGGGAACGGGAACGGCTGCTGGGGCTGGAAGGATTGCTGTCCGCGCAGGTGGTGGGGCAGAGCAAAGCTGTCAGCGCCGTGGCCGAGGCGGTGCGCCGGGGCTACTGCGGCATCCGGGACGGGTCGCGGCCCATTGCGTGCCTGCTGTTCACGGGACCCACCGGCGTGGGAAAGACGGAGCTGTGCCGGGCGTTGGCGCAGGAGGTCTACGGCAGCCGGGACGCTATGATCCGGCTGGACATGACGGAATATATGGAAAAGCAGTCGGTCTCCCGCCTGATCGGCGCGCCTCCCGGGTACGTCGGCTATGAGGAAGGCGGCAAGCTGACGGAGGCGGTTCGCCGCCGCCCATATTGTCTGGTGCTGATGGATGAGCTGGAAAAAGCCCATCCGGACGTGTTGGGCATTCTGCTGCAAATCATGGAGGAAGGAACGCTGACGGATTCCACGGGGCGGCACGTCAGTTTCAAGAACGCCATTGTGGTCATGACCTCCAACGTGGGCGGTCAGATTCGGGGTGACGGACTGGGCTTCTGCGCCGGGGGACGGAGCGCGGAGATCGGCGAGGCGTTACAGCAGACCTTCTCCCCGGAATTTCTGGGACGAATCGACCAGACGGTGTGCTTTGAACCTCTGGGAGCCGGTGCGCTGGAAGCCATTACCTGGAAATATCTGCGGCAGCTTCAGGAGCGGACGGCGGCGCTGGGAACCCAGCTGCTGCTGCCCCCGGAGCTGGCGGCGGAGCTTCTGAAAAAGCGTCCCGGAAAGGACGGCGCCCGGCAGATTCGCCGCCTTGTGCAGACCGAGGTGGAGGGGCCGCTGGCAAGCTACCTGCTGCGCTGCGGAAAAAAGCCTGCCCGGGTGAAGCCCAAATGGGAGGACGGAAAGCTGTTTTTTTGACGGTCTGGGGCGCGGTTAGCTGAAATGAAGCTGAGAAACTGCCTGCTTTATTAGAACAAATATGCGAATATCCCCCGATTTCTGGCGGAAATCGAAAAATCCCTGAGAAAAAGATTGATTTTTTCCCTCGCGGGTAGTATACTGTCTCTACATGGAGTAAAAGGGCAGTAAAGTGGAGCGAAAGGGAGGTGAGCGCCGTGATCGGGAAATATCCTGCGAAGCTGGACGAAAAGAGCCGTCTGTTCGTGCCGTCCAAGCTGAGGACGGAGCTGGGGGATACCTTTTTTGTCACCCTGGGCGTCAACTGCGGTCACCGCTGTCTCACCGTTTACACCGCCGAGGAGTGGAAGCGCCTTTCGGATAACTACAATGCCATGAGCATTTCCCAGCGCTCCGGCGCAACCAGCCTGATTTTTATGAACGCCGCCGAATGCAGCCCGGATAAGCAGTACCGGTTCAGCCTGACCCAGTTTCTCTTAAGCTACGCCGGAATCGACCGGGAGGTCATGATCGTCGGCCGGGCAGGACAGGCGGAGATCTGGGACGCGAAGGAATTTGCCGACTTTGAGCGGGAAAACCTGACCCCGGAGAAGCTGCTGGCGTCCCTGGAGGCGATCGGCCTATGAGTGAATTTCATCATGTTTCCGTGCTGTTGGAGGAATGTATTCAGGGGCTTGCCATCAAGCCCGACGGCATTTATGTGGACGGAACCTTAGGCGGCGCGGGGCATTCCAGCCGCATTGCCGCGAAGCTCACCACCGGACGGCTTATCGGCATTGACCGGGACAACGTGGCGCTGGCAGCGGCGGCGGAACGGTTAAAGCCCTACGAAGGTCGGGTCACGCTGGTTCATGCCAATTTCTGCGACATGGATGAGGCGCTGCAAGGGCTGGGCATTGATAAAGTGGACGGCATTCTGCTGGATTTGGGGGTTTCCTCCCCCCAGCTGGACGACGGGCAGCGGGGCTTTTCCTATATGACGGACGCGCCGCTGGATATGCGCATGAACGGCGAGGACGTCCGGGACGCCCGTCAGATCGTGAACACCTGGTCTTACGAGGAACTCAAGCGTATTTTATATGATTACGGCGAGGAGCGCTTCGCGCCCCGGATCGCCGCGGCTATTTGCCGCCGCAGGGAGCAGGCACCCATCGAGACGACCCTGGAGCTGGTGGACGTCATCAAAAGCGCCATGCCCGCTTCCGCTCTGCGGGAGAAGCAGCACCCGGCCAAGCGAAGCTTTCAGGCCATCCGCATCGCCGTCAACGACGAGCTGGGGGCGGTGGAAACGGTGATGAAAAAAGCCGTTCCGCTGCTGAATCCCGGTGGACGGCTGGCGGTGATCACCTTCCATTCTCTGGAAGACCGCATTGTGAAAAACGCCATGGCAGAGGCGGCGAAGGGCTGCACCTGCCCGCCCAGCTTCCCGGTCTGCGTCTGCGGCAAGAAGCCCCAGGTGCGGATCGTGACCCGCAAGCCCATCGTTTCCGGGGAAGAAGAGCTGGAACGGAATCCCAGAGCACGCAGTGCCAAGCTGCGGATTTGCGAGAAGTTATAATTTGGCAGAAATTGCCGGAAAGGGGATAGAATCATGACGGAAAAGCCAAAGATTCAGTACATTGGTCAGTTCTATGTCCCCGGCAGCGAGGCGCAGGTGCTTGCGCCGAAGAAAAAGAAGAAAAAGGCCAAAACAAAGCTCCCCATTGCCAAGCGGGAGCAGGTAAAGGCGATCTATATCGACCCCGTGGCGCTGATCGGCATGACGGTGGCGGTGGTGATGCTGGCGGTCATGGTGATTGGCGCATTGCAGCTGCGCAGCGACTGGGCGCAGTATGAGCGGATGTCCAACTACGTCTCCCAACTGAACCGCGACAACGCCGAGCTGGAACGTACCTATCGGGACGGCTATGATCTGGAGGACATCCGGGACAAGGCGCTGGCTCTCGGCATGGTGCCGGTGGAGGAAGTGCCGAGCAGAACCATCACCGTCACGATCTCCCAGCCGAAGCCGGAACGGACGCTTTGGGACGACATCGTCTGGTTCTTCAGCGGCCTGTTTGGGGAAACCGAACCTATTTCCTTCGGCTGAGGGACAAATGCAGGAGTTCCCCTGCATAAAGTCCGTCCCTCCTCATAAAGTAAGATAGCAGCTGCACTGGGCGGCGAGGGATTCCCTTGCTGCCCAAAGTTGTATCTTGACGGAAAGGCCGGTGGCTTATGGGGAGGAAGAAGCGGGAATATAACCGCCTGCGGTTGGACAGCGGTCAGCACAGGCGGATCATGCTGGTATCCGCGCTGCTGGGGGCGTTGGCCTTTCTGCCGGTGGGACTGCGGCTGTACAGCCTGATGGTGACAAATTACGATTATTATTCCTCCCTCGCTCTGCGCAACCAGACCCGCACGACGACGGTGACCGCCGACCGGGGGGACATTTTCGACCGGAATATGAATATTCTGGCGACCTCCGTCAGCGTGGAGAATGTGTATCTCGACCCCCACGAGCTGAAGCAGTCTAAGGCGGATATTCCTGAAATTGCCCGGACGCTGGGAGAAATCCTGGGAAAAGACCCTGCATGGATCGAGGAGCAGGCGGCGGACATCAAACGGCGCTACAAGCAGGTCGGCACCCGCATTGACGAGGAGACCGCCGGAATGATCCGGGATTACATCAATGAAAAGGGCATTTCCGGCATCCATCTGGAACCCACGTCCCAGCGGGTCTACCCCTATGAGACATTGGCGGCGCAGGTCGTCGGCTTCACCAACGCCTCCAACGAGGGCTGTGAAGGGGTGGAAGCCGCCTACAACAGCTTCCTCGCGGGAAGTACGGGCAGAGTCATCACCACCAAGGGCAATAACGAAATGGATATGCCCTTTTCCTATGAAAACTACGTTTCCTCCCGGCAAGGCGACAGCGTGATCCTGACGCTGGACGCCACGGTGCAGGCGTGCCTGGAAAAGCAGCTTTCCGCCGCCATTGCCCGCTACGATGTCCAAAACGGCGCGTTCGGGCTGGTGATGAACTGCAAGACGGGAGAGATCCTCGCCATGGCCACGCTGGGCAGCTATGACCCCAACAACTATCTGGAAATCGCCGACGAGGGGACGGCGGCGCAGCTGGAAGAGATGAAACGGGCGTACCTCGCCGAGCCGGAGGGAAGCGAAGCCTACGAGGCGGGAAAAACGGCCTATGGGGAAGCGCTCTCCGCCGCCCGGCTGAAGCAGTGGCGCAACCGGGTGATCTCCGACGGCTATGAGCCGGGTTCCACCTTCAAGGTACTGACCATGTCGGCGGCGCTGGACTGCGGCGCCATCGATTTGAATACCCCCTTCCACTGCTCCGGTTCTGAACAGATTCCGGGACGCGCCCAGCGGCTGCACTGCTGGCGCTCCACGGGACACGGGGCGGAAAAGACGCCCCAGGCACTGCAAAATTCCTGCAACATCGCCTTCGCCCATATCGCCCTGAAGCTGGGCGGGGAGCGGTTTTACGAATACGTCAAAAATTTCGGGGTGCTGGAAAAAACCGGCATCGACCTTGCGGGAGAGAGCAAGGGCGTCTTTTTTGACAAAGCCCTGGTCACGGATACGGACAAATGGGGGACTGCGTCCCTGACCTCCGGCTCCTTCGGCCAGACCTTCAAGATCACCCCCTTGCAGCTGGTGCGGGCGATCTCCTCGGTGGTCAACGGCGGACAGCTGTTGGAGCCGTACATCGTCTCGGAAATTCTGGACGCCGACGGCAACACGGTGATGAAGGCGGAGCCGACGGTGGTACGCAGAACCATTTCCAAGGAGACCTCCGACACCATGCGCACCCTCATTGAGTCCGTCGTCACGGAGGGAACGGCAAAAAATGCCAAAGTTGCCGGGTTTTCCATCGGCGGAAAGACCGGAACCAGCGAAAAAATTGACGTTTTTGACGAGAATGGCCAGCGCGTCCAGGATAAAATCGTATCTTTTGTGGGGATTGCGCCTATGGACGATCCGGAGTATATTATACTTGCCGCGTTGGATACACCGTCCCGGACAACGGGAATTTACATTTCCGGCGGCGTCATGGCAGCGCCCACCGTGGGCGCGGTGATGGCGGACGTGCTGCCATACTTAGGCGTGAAGCAGTCCTTTTCCGAGGACGATTTAGCGGGAAAGCAGATCGTCATGGAAGACCTGACCGGCATGACGGCGAAGGATGCCCAGGCGCTTCTGAAAAAAGAAGGGCTGACGGCGGCAATTTCCGGCAGCGGCGAAACGGTGACGGGACAGATCCCGTCTCCCGGGCAGACCGTCCCCGGGGGAAGCCAGGTGCTTTTATTCTTTGGAGAAACCCCGGAGCCGGAAACGGTGAAGGTTCCCGACTTTTACGGCATGAACCGTCAGCAGGCCAGCGACGCCGCGGGGGCGCTGGGGCTGTACATTCTGGTGACGGGGAACGATGAAATTTCCACCGGCGTAACCGTGACGGCACAAAGCGCCCCCAAGGATACCGAGGTTCCCACGGGAACGACGATCACGCTGGTATTTGCGGATACCGCGGCCAGAGACTGACAACGGAGGATGAATATGAAGCTAAAGGAACTATTGACGGGCATTTCCGTTCTGGAATGCACCGCAGACCCGGAGCTTGAGATCAAAGAGATTTTCTACGATTCCCGGAAGGTGACCCTGGGCAGCCTGTTTGTGGCCGTGTCCGGCTTTGCCGCCGACGGAAACAAATTTATTCCCATGGCCGCGGAAAAGGGCGCGGCGGCGGTGGTCACGGCGAAAAAGCCGGAGACGGGTATCCCCTATGTTCTGGTGGAATCCGACCGGCTGGCGCTGGCGCTGCTGGGGCGCAACTTCTTTGGCCGCCCGGCGGAGCAGATGACCATGATCGGCATTACCGGCACCAACGGAAAAACATCCTCCACGCTTTTATTAAAGCAGGTGCTGGAAACCTGCCTGGGGGCGAAGGTGGGGCTGATCGGCACCATGGCCAACATGATCGGCCAGGAGACCATCCCCACCGAGCGAACCACCCCGGAGAGCTTTGAACTGCAGGCGCTGTTTGCCAGAATGCGGGACGCGGGCTGCACCCATGTGGTGATGGAGGTTTCCAGCCATGCCATTTCCTTGGAGCGCATCGGCGGCATTCATTTTGACGTCGCCGCCTTTACCAATCTGACGGAGGATCACTTGGATTTCCACAAGACCATGGACGCCTACTGTGAGGCCAAGGCCGAGCTGTTCCGCCGCTGCCGTCTGGCGGTCGTCAATGCGGACGACAGTTATTCGGGAAGAATTCTCGCGGCGGCCGCCTGCCCGGTGCTGACCACGGGCGTACACCACCCCGCCGACCTGCGGGGTGAAGATCTGGAGCTTCTGGCGCAGGGCATTCGCTTCACGGCCGTATCCGGCGAAGAGCGGGAGGCGGTGTCTCTGCCCATTCCCGGAAAGTTTACCGTCTACAACGCCTTGACGGTCATGGGCATCGCCAAACAGCTGGGCATTTCCCTGACGGCCTGCGCCGCCGCCCTGAAAACGGCCTCCGGCGTCAAGGGCAGGGTGGAGGTAGTCCCTACCCCCGGAAAGCCCTACAGCATCCTGATCGACTACGCCCACACCCCCGACGGACTGGAAAACGTGCTTTCCTCCGTGAAGGATTTCTGCAAAGGCCGGGTCATCGCGGTATTTGGCTGCGGCGGCGACCGGGACCCCATGAAGCGACCCGTTATGGGGCATATCGGCGTGAAGCTGTCGGATTTTGCCGTCATCACCTCGGATAACCCCCGCACGGAAGACCCCATGGCCATCATCCGGGACATTCTGACAGGGGTAAAACAGGAAGACGGGGAATATATTGTTAT
>CAKTKX010000017.1 GCA_934572365.1 uncultured Oscillospiraceae bacterium | reverse complement strand
GAAATTCAGCTGGCCGACCACATCGTGGTGGCGGACGGGGACTATGTCTCCATGGTGCAGTCGGGCTACCGGCTGGATGAAGGGAGTTATTATGGACAAATTCAAGCTGGTATCGGACTATAAGCCCTCCGGCGATCAGCCGGAGGCCATCAGCGCCCTGGTAAACGGCGTGAACTGGGGACTGCGGGAGCAGACGCTGCTGGGCGTCACCGGCTCCGGCAAGACCTTCACCATGGCCTCGGTCATTGAGAAGCTGAACCGCCCGACCCTGGTGCTGGCGCACAACAAGACGCTGGCCGCTCAGCTCTGTTCGGAATTCCGGGAGTTTTTCCCGGAAAACGCGGTGGAATACTTCATTTCCTACTACGATTATTACCAGCCGGAAGCGTACATCGCCCACACGGACACCTACATCGAAAAGGACGCCTCCGTGAATGAGGAGATCGACCGCCTCCGCCACTCGGCGACTTCCGCGCTGTTTGAGCGGCGGGACGTGATCGTGGTTTCCTCGGTCAGCTGTCTGTACGGCTTGGGCGACCCCATCGACTATAAGAGCATGGTCATTTCCCTGCGGGTGGGGCAGGAGTACCCCTTGGACAACGTGCTGAAAAAGCTGACGGAAATCCGCTATGAACGGAACGATCTGGACTTTTCCCGGAACAAGTTCCGCCTCCGGGGGGACACGCTGGAAATCTATCCCGCCTACTGGTCGGGACGTGCCATCCGGGTGGAGTTTTTCGGAGACGAGGTGGACAGGATCAGCGAGATCAACGCCGTTTCCGGCATTGCGGAGCGGTATGTTGACCATGTGGCCATCTATCCTGCCAGCCATTATGTAGCGTCCAAGGAAAAATTACAGCGGGCAATGGTGGAAATTCAGCGGGAGTGCGACGATCAGGTGGCCTTCTTCCGCGCCCACGACAAGCTCATCGAAGCCCAGCGCATCGCCCAGCGGACGGCCTATGACCTGGAAATGCTGACGGAGATCGGCTTCTGCAACGGCATCGAGAACTATTCCCGGGTGATTCAGGGGCGGGCGCCGGGGACGCCCCCCACCACGCTGCTGGATTATTTCCCCAAGGATTACCTCATGTTCATCGACGAGAGCCACGTGACCCTGCCCCAGTGCCGCGCCATGTATGCCGGAGACCGGAGCCGGAAGGATGCGCTGGTGAACTACGGCTTCCGTCTGCCCTCGGCCTACGATAACCGCCCCCTGAACTTCCCGGAATTCGACCAGAAGATCAATCAGGTGATCTACGTCTCCGCCACCCCCGGCGACTATGAGCGCACCCGCTCCGGCCAGACGGTGGAGCAGGTCATCCGTCCCACCGGACTGCTGGATCCGGAGGTGGAGGTGCGTCCCATCGAGGGGCAGATCGACGACCTGATCGGGGAGATCAACGCCCGCACCGCCAGAAACGAGCGGGTTCTGGTGACGACCCTGACGAAGAAAATGGCGGAGGACTTGACGGTGTACCTGCAAAAGGCGGGCATCAAGGTGCGCTACATGCACTCGGATATCGGCGCCATGGAGCGGATGGAGATCATCCGGGACATGCGGATGGGAAAATTCGACGTGCTTGTGGGCATCAATCTTCTGCGGGAAGGCCTTGACCTCCCGGAGGTCAGTCTGGTGGCCATTCTGGACGCGGACAAGGAGGGCTTCCTGCGTAGCGAGACCAGTCTCATTCAGACCATCGGCCGTGCCGCCCGGAACGCCGGGGGCAGGGTCATCATGTACGCCGACTCGGTCACCCCCGCCATGCGGGCGGCCATTGACGAGACCGCCCGCCGCCGGGAGATTCAGGACGCTTACAACAAAGCCCACGGAATCGTCCCGAAGACCATCATCAAGTCCGTGCGGGACCTGATCGAGATTTCTTCGCCAACTGCCGAGCGCAAGGGCAGAACCGGCGTGAAGATGACCAAGGCAGAGAAGGAAAGGGAGATCGCCCGTCTGGAGAAGCAGATGAAGGAAGCGGCGAAGATGATGGAATACGAGTACGCCGCCGTACTGCGTGACCAGATCATCGAACTGCGTGGGAATGGAACGTAAATAATGAGAGGCCCCAAAGCCGCCGTTTTTTTGCAAAACGGCGGCTTTCATCACGAAAACGGTAATATTTTGGTAAACACACAGGCACGGCACTGTGTTATAATAGCCCAAACGCCGAACGGAGGGGATTGCATGAGCAACCATATTCTGATCATCGAGGACGACGCGGCCATCGCCCAGGTGCTGCGGCTGAATCTGGAATGCGCGGACTATACCGTGACCGCCTTTGACAACGGCCTTGCCGCGTGGAACGCGCTGGAAGCAAACCACGGCTATGATTTGGCCTTGCTGGATATGATGCTGCCCGGGGTGGACGGCTTTACATTGCTGCCGAAGCTTCAGGAATACGGAATCCCCGTCATCTGCCTGACCGCCATGAACGATGCCCAACACGAGGTGCAGGGACTGCGGGGCGGCGCGGAGGATTATATCGCCAAGCCCTTCGACATGCTCGCCCTGATGGTGCGTATGGAAAAGGTACTCAGGCGCAGCGGAAAATTCAGGGAAGTCTACCATTTCCGGGACTTGACCCTGGACAACGGCAACCGCCGCTTAAGCAGAAACGGGGAGGAAATCCCTCTGCCGCCTCTGGAATTTGATGTGCTGGCGGTGCTGATGAAGAACAAGAACCGCACGGTTTCCCGGGAGCGCATTCTGAACGAAATCTGGGGGCAGGACTATTTCGGGGACATCCGCACCGTGGACGTGCGCATTGCCAATCTGCGGAAAAAGCTGAACCTGTCCGAGGAAATCCGCACCATCTCAAAGGCCGGTTACCGGTTGGAGGAACGATGAAGCTGAAAACAAAACTGACAGTTCTCTGCGCGGCGCTGCTGCTTGCCGTGGCGGTGAGCCTGACGGCGGCCATGCTCTGGCAGGTGCGGGAGCAGTCCTATGAAGCCCTTCTGCAAAGCACGGAGGAAACCCTGAATGATCTGGTGGACGATTTCGGGACAGCCGTCTACCGCAGTCCCACCGACGGCCTTGACCCACTTTCCCGGAAAGTGCTGCTGACCTACTGCTTCCGTTCCTGCGGCGTACCGGGAAGCGCCCTCACAGTCAATGGGGAGCGCCTGAGCGCGTCCGCCCGGATCGACCCGGAACGCTATCTGGATGCCCGTTACGGCGGGACGCAATCGGCAAGAGCCTACGCGGGCGGCAGGCATTTTCTGATTCTGGGCAGGGTCACGGATGTCTGGGGGATGGATTGCAGCGTGTATCTGGTGACGGACGCCACCTACATATATTCCCAACTCTGGCAGCTCAGCGGACGCTTCGCGCTGCTGGCGCTGTCCATCGGCCTTCTGGGGCTTGCGGCGGTTTACGGACTGATTTCCCGGACGCTTCGCCCGCTTTCCCGGCTTTCGGAAGCCGCCGGCAGCATCGCGGACGGGAATTACAGCCGGCGTGTTCCCGTCGCCTCTCAGGACGAGGTAGGGACTCTGGCGGGGAATTTTAACCGGATGGCGCTGGCGGTGGAGACCCACGTGGATACTCTGCGTGAGCAGAACGAGCGGCAGAAGCTTTTTGTCGGCGCGGTCACCCACGAGCTGAAAACGCCCTTGACGTCTTTGCTTTTGAATGTAAACACCCTGCGAAACGTCTACCTTCCGGAGGAAAAACAGGAAGCGCTGCTCACCAGCATGGACGCCCAACTCCACTGGCTGGAAACCATGGTCAGAAAGCTGCTGACGCTGCTTTCCATGAAAAAGAACACGAAGATAGCGCCGGTATCCGTGCCGGAACTGCTGACGCAGGTGCGGGAGCTGACCCGACCCATCATGGAAAAGTACGGAACTTCTCTGGAAATCACCTGCAACGGGGACATTCTGCCCGTGGACAAGGATTTGATGTGCATTGCCCTTGTCAATCTCGTGGAAAACAGTGCCAAGGCGTCCGCGCCGCGGCAGACCATCCGGATTCAGGCATCGGAGACAGGCTTCACCGTCGCCGACCGCGGCCGGGGCATCCCGGAAAAAGACCTGCAAAGAGTGACAGACCCCTTCTACATGGGCGACCCCTCCCGAAGCAAGGCAAACGGCGGCTTCGGTCTGGGACTGGCGCTGGTGCGGGAGATCGCCGCCGTCCACGGCGGAACGCTGACGCTGGAAAGCAGTGTTGGCGAGGGGACGACTGCTCGAATCGTCATCGGTAATCAAACGGTAACGTGCCGGTAAACTCTTTTGATTTAAGCCGTGATATGCTGGAACCATCCAAAGAAAGGAAGTGTTACCATGAAAAAGAAAATAGTTCGTTTTGCCGCTTTCACGCTGGCGCTTGCCATGCTGCCCGGCTGCGGCAAAGGCCGGACGCCCGCCGAACCCACCACCGTCAATCAGGCGATGCTCCTGGAGCAGAGTGCCAAAGAGCAGACAGAGTACACCTTCCCGGAGAAATTCACCGGGGACTGGATCAGTCAGGAGGGCAGGCTTACCATCCATGCCGACGCGCAGGTGGTGGCGGAGCTGGGGACGGCGCTTCCCACCGCCACCGTGACGCCCAGAGACTTTACACAGGAGGACGTGGACACCCTTCTGCGGGTGCTTCTGAAGGGACAGCCGCTCTACAGCACTGTCATGACGAAGCAGGAGTGTCAGGATTCCATTGATTTTGTCAACTCCCCCAAATGGCACGCCGACCCGGACGCCCCGGAACAGACGCCGGAGCAGCTGGAAGAACGCCGGAAGGAGCTAATCGCCTATTACACCGCGGAAATGGCAAAGGCACCGGAGGAAAAGCCCATCATCCACGGCTTTGAGGATTCCGGAACGCCCAATGAGGTCAGCGGCGATGCCACCGTGGATGGAGCCAAGTACGAAATCAACATCATGAACCGCTTCGGCGGGGACTGGACGAACGCGACGATTGTCAACAGCGACTTCAAGTATTACCGCAGCACCGACTGGGGCAGCATTTCCAAAGAGGACGCCATTGCCAAGGCGGATGAGGTGATGCAGGAGCTGGGTCTGGGCGATATGGTTCTTGCCGATGCGCAGACGCCCAGAGAGGGCGAACGGAAAGGCACCTGGGAGCTTTACTACACCCCCAGCGTAAACGGCCTGCCCATTCCCGGCATCCGGGAGGATCGTGTGTTCAGCGATCCAGCCATCGGAGAGGATCATCAGTACTGGACTTACCGCTGCTCAGAGGAAACCAATGCGGATACCGTTTCGTGGTACATGGAAAGCGTCTGGATCACGGTGGGAAGGGACGGCATTCTTTCCTTCGAGTGGGACGCTCCCAGCACCGAGCCGGTTATCAGGGAAACGCAGACCGCCCTTATGCCCTTTGAGGATATTGCGTCCATCGCGAACACCATGCTGCCCGTGGTGGTCATCGGCCCGTCGGAAGCCCGCAGCCTTGTGGAGATCGACAAGATCAACGGCGACGAGACATACATGGACGTGGAGATCACGAAGGTTTCCCTGTCTCTGATGCGCGTCCGGGACAAGGGTTCCTTGCAGGGAACGATCGTTCCTGTGTGGGATTTCTGGGGGACATGGGACTGGTATGAGCCCGGAGACAACGCCTCGGATTCCATGAAGAAGGGCGCGAACTATGTGACCCAGCCCATGCTGACCCTGAACGCCATCGACGGCAATGTGGTCAGCCGGATGTTTGGATATTGACAGAAAAACCGGGAGCAGTTCAAAATGAACCGCTCCCGGTCATGTTACTATCGATAAATTCCCTGAATGGTATACTCGTACATGAAATCCGTCAGGGGTTCGCTTATGCCGGTGCTGTAATAATCCAACAGCAATGTGTTGAACTGCTCCATGTAACGGTCTGTGATCGTCAAAAAACCCACCCCTGCGGAGATCAGAATTTTGTTTGCAAGGGTCATACTGGTTCGCTTGTTGCCGTCCCAGAAAAACTGGCCTCTGGTACCCCACGCGAAGGCGTACAGGGCTTTTGACGTAGCGGTGGTATCCGCGGACAAAATGGACGACAGATCAGAGGCAACACCGTCAGCCGTGGGGACAGGCGGCAAATAATCCGTGCCGGAGATGCTGACGGAGCCGGTGCGCAGCTTGCCCCATTCCAATGCCTCGTTCCGGGCGATATACGCGTTAATTTTGCACAGGTATTCCAGCGTGACCGGCTGATCCATCGTGGAAAGCAGAAACTGCCACGCGTTGCGCATATTCAAAATGGCCTGAATATCATCTAACTGCACGTTCGGCACGTTGATACCTTGCAGAATTGTCTTTGTCTGGGGAAATGTCACTGCTCTTGCTTCCATCCGCATGCCGCAGTATACATTTTCATCCCATTTCTTTTTCGCAAGAAAAAGGCTTTCAGCTGGGGTCATATGAAACTTATCAGGGTAGTTTTTCATTATGCGACCTCCCGCACGGTGTCGAATGCTTTTTGACCTTCGGGGTCATGATTATTATACACAATGCCGCAGCGTTACGCAACACCGAATTGCCGTATTCCAAAGTATACCTGGCCAGGAGAATTGACTGGTGAAAGCGTTCCCTTTTGTAAAAGAAAACCGTCGCTTTATCATAAAAGCGACGGCTTTCTGGAGCTAGTGACCTGACTCGAACAGGCGACCTTCTCATTACGAGTGAGATGCACTACCGACTGTGCTACACTAGCATTTCTTTAGCCAACTCATTATATCCGGAATTGGCGGAAATGTCAACTGCTTTTTCAGGCAAACCACCGATTTCCGCGGCGTAGGTGGGGAACGGCGCTGACAAATCGCCCCGTTTTATGCGACACGACATTGCTTTCCGGCAAGAAGGGTGTTATAATGACGCCGTTATGAGGTGAGCGTATGAAAAAACTTCTCAAATATCTGAAGGGCTATGAAAAAGAGTGCGTTCTCGGGCCGCTGTTCAAGCTGCTGGAGGCCACGTTTGAGCTGCTGGTGCCGCTGGTTGTGGCGAGCATCGTGGATAAGGGTATCGGCAGCGGCGACCGGGGCTACATTATGAAAATGTGTGCCGTCATGATTGGATTGGGCATCGTGGGGCTTGCCAGCTCGGTGACAGCACAGTATTTTTCCGCCGTGGCGGCGGTGGGCTTTTCCACACGGCTGCGGCATACGGTGCTGGAGCATATTTTGAGTTTAAGCTACAGCCAGATCGACAAGCTGGGTGCATCCACCATGATCACCCGGATGACCTCCGACATCAATCAGGTGCAGAACGGTGTAAACCTGACGCTGCGGCTGCTGCTGCGGTCGCCTTTCGTGGTGTTCGGCGCCATGATCATGGCATTTACCATCGACTTCCAGGCGGCGCTGGTGTTCGCCGGGGTCATCCCGGTGCTGTGCATCATCGTTTTCGGCATTATGCTGATCACCATGCCCATGTACCGGCGGGTGCAGGCGTCCCTTGACAGCGTGACGTCCGCGTCCCGGCAGAATCTGACCGGCGTCCGGGTGCTGCGGGCTTTCTGCAAGGAGGACGCGGAGGTTGCCTCCTTTGAGGAAAAAACGGAGGACATGACCCGCAAGCAGCTGTCCGCGGGACGGATTTCCGCCCTGATGAATCCCGTGACCTACGTGGTCATCAATCTGGCGGTGGTGCTGCTGGTGCATGTGGGCGCGTTGAAGGTGGAAAGCGGCGTGCTGACCCAGGGCCTGGTTATCGCCCTTTACAATTATATGTCCCAGATTCTGGTGGAGCTGATCAAGATGGCAAACCTGATCATCACCATCACCAAGGCCGTCGCCTGCGGAAACCGGGTGGCATCCGTGCTGGATTTGGAACCCGGTCAGGAAAACGGCACCCGCTCCGCCGAGGAGCTGAAGGGACAGGTGGAATTCCGGGATGTGACCGCCCGGTATGACGGCGCGGGAAATCCCTCTCTGGAGCATATCTCCTTTACCGCCCAGCCGGGGCAGACCATCGGCATCATCGGCGGCACCGGTTCCGGCAAGACAACCCTGGTAAACCTGATTCCAAGGCTCTATGACGCGGCTGACGGGAAGGTGCTGCTGGACGGCGTGGAGACGGAGGCCTATGACCTGACGTCCCTGCGGCAGGCCATCGGCGTCGTTCCCCAGAAGGCGGTGCTGTTCAAGGGCACCATCCGGCAGAATCTGCTCTGGGGCAATGACAGCGCCACAGACAGTGATCTGTGGGAAGCGCTGACCGTTGCACAGGCGAAAGAAGTGGTCGAGGGCAAGGAAAACGGACTGGACGCGCCTGTGGAGCAGGGGGGCGTCAACTTCTCCGGCGGTCAGCGTCAGCGCCTGACCATCGCCCGGGCGTTGGTGCGCAAGCCCCGTATCCTGATTCTGGACGACAGTGCGTCCGCACTGGACTACGCCACCGATGCCCAGCTGCGTATGGCCATCCGCAGGATGGAAAATCCGCCCACGACCTTCATCGTCTCCCAGAGAGCGGCGTCCGTGCGGTACGCGGACGAAATTCTGGTGCTGGACGACGGCATTCTGACGGGCAAGGGTACCCACGACGAGCTTCTGGCCTCCTGCCCGGTTTATCAGGAAATCTACTATTCCCAGTTCCCCAAGGAGGCGGTGCAAAATGGCTAATCAGATGGCGATCCTGCGAAAGGTACTGCGCCGCATCCAGCGCTATTGGGTGGGGCTGGTCGCGTCGCTGCTGCTGGCGACACTGTACGTGGTCATGAGCCTGTATATCCCCATTCTGGTGGGCAATGCCATTGATTGCATTGTGGACGCCGGCCGGGTGGATTTTTCTGCCATGTGGGGCTATCTGCGCATTGTGGCGATTTGCGCCGCCGTGGCGGCGCTGGCGCAGTGGCTCATGAATCAGATCAACAACCACATGACCTACGGCGTCACCCGGGACATCCGGAACGAAGCCTTCCGGCATATTCAGGTGCTGCCCCTTTCCTATCTCGATAAGCAGCCCCAGGGCGACGTGGTCAGCCGGGTGACGGCTGACGTGGACACCTTCGCCGACGGACTGCTCATGGGCTTTACCCAGCTGTTTACCGGCGTGATGACCATTCTGGGGACGCTTATTTTCATGGTTCGCATTCACTGGGGCATTGCCCTGGTGGTGGTGTGTATCACGCCCCTGTCGCTGCTGGTGGCGAATTTCATTGCCACCCGGACGTATTCCATGTTCAAGCTCCAGTCCGTTACCCGGGGCGAGCAGACCGGCCTGATCGACGAGACCATCGGCAATATCAAGGTGGTGCAGGCCTTCGGCCATGAGAAGGCGTCCATGGAGCAGTTCGACGAGATCAACGGACGGCTGCAAAAGGCGTCTCTGCGGGCGATTTTCTTCTCGTCTCTGGTAAATCCCAGCACCCGGTTCGTCAACTCCGTGGTGTATGCGGGCGTGGGCCTGAGCGGTGCGCTGATCGCCATTTCCGGCGGCATCACCGTGGGCAATCTCACCAGCTTCCTGAACTACGCCAACCAGTACACCAAGCCCTTTAACGAGATTTCCGGCGTGGTGACGGAGCTGCAAAATGCGCTGGCCTGCGCGGGACGGGTGTTCGAGCTGATCGAAGCCCCGGCACGGACGCCGGAGCCGGAGCATCCGGAACGCCCCGAGAAGGTGGAGGGCGCTGTGGAAATCAAGGACCTGCGTTTCTCCTACACGCCGGACAAGCCCCTGATCGGGGACTTCAACCTGTCCGTCAAGCCCGGCCAGCGGGTGGCCATCGTCGGCCCCACGGGCTGCGGAAAGACCACGTTTATCAACCTTCTCATGCGGTTTTACGACCCGGACGGGGGCGAAATCCTTCTGGACGGAGTAAACACCCAGAAAATGAACCGGGGCGAGCTGCGCCGGAGCGTGGGCATGGTGCTTCAGGATACCTGGCTGAAGGCCGGAACGATCCGGGAGAACATCGCCATGGGCAAGCCCGAAGCAAGCGACGAAGAGATCGTCGCCGCTGCAAAGCAGGCCCACGCCCACAGCTTCATCCTGCGTCTGCCCCAGGGCTACGACACCGTTATCGGGGAATCCGGCGGCAGCCTTTCTCAGGGACAGAAGCAGCTGCTGTGCATCGCCCGGGTGATGCTGTGCCTGCCGCCCATGCTGTTTCTGGACGAGGCGACTTCCTCCATCGATACCCGGACGGAGATCAAGATTCAGAAGGCGTTCGACACCATGATGCGCGGGCGCACCAGCTTTATCGTCGCCCACCGCCTGTCCACCATCCGGGAAGCGGACAGGATTCTCGTCATGCGGGACGGTCACATCGTGGAGCAGGGCAAGCATGAGGAGCTGCTTGCGAAGAACGGCTTCTATGCCAAATTGTATCAGAGCCAGTTTGCACATTGACAAAACGCAAAACGTGCCGGAGCGGAAGCTCCGGCACATTTTTATGTAAGCATCAGGCGACCTTCTGCTTTTTCGCAAAGTGAATAACCAGACCCAGGACGAGACCCACAAAGGCGGGGAGAACCCAGCCCAGGCTGATGTCGAAGAAGGGGAGAATCTTCTCCGCAAGGCCGACCGCGCCGTCCAGATGAAGGGCGGTTTTCAGATTCGCGGGCAGCGCCTTGGCAAGATCGAACAGGGCGGCGATGCAGGTGAAGGCCGTGACGCTGACATAGACAGCCCGGTCGTGATGGAACAGATTCCCGAACAGCGCCAGCAGAATCAGGGTGATCGCCAGCGGGTACAGGAACAGCAGCAGCGGCAGGGAATAGCTGATGATCTTGGACAGACCGAAATTGGAGATCAGGAAGGAAAACACGGTGAATATCACTGCCCAGGCGCGGTAGGAAAGTCCCTTGGGGAACATGCGGGAGAAAGCGTCCGAACAGCTGGTGACGAGGCCAATGGCGGTTTTCAGGCAGGCGCAGGTGATGGTGACTGCCAGAACGAGACTGCCCGCCCGTCCCAGATAGTGGCCGGAGATCTGCGCCAGGGCGATGCCGCCGTTTTCGGAGGTCTCAAACAGACCTCTGGACTGGGTGCCCATGAGAATGGTGGTGACGTAAATCACGATCATGGGGATGCTGGTGAGCAGGCCGGAGGACAGAACGTCCTTTGCCACGTCGGAATCGTCGGTGACGCCCATGGAGCGGATGATGTCGATGACCACGATGCCGAAGGCCAGACCGGCAATGGCGTCCATGGTGTTATAGCCCTCAATGAAGCCCAGAGAAAGCGCCCCGGTCTGATAACCGGCGGCAGGCTCCACGTCGGAAACGGAGGTGGAGGGATTGATCAGCGCCGTCACCACCAGAATGGCCAGGAAGACCAGAAAGATGGGGGTGATGACCTTACCAATCCAGACGGTGATCTCGCCGGGGCGCAGGGACAAAATCAGCACGATGGCGAAGAAAATCACGGAGAAAATCAGCAGCGCAATGGACTCGGACGCGCCAGCACCCAGCATGGGGGCAACGCCTACGGTGAAAGAGGTGGTCGCGCATCTGGGGATGGCGAAGCCGGGGCCGATGGTCAGGTAGAGCAGGCAGGAGAAGACGTAGCCGTAGCCCTTGCCGACCTTGTTGGACAGCTGCTGCAAGCCGTCGGAGTGGGTGTTGCCGATGGCGGCTACGCCCATGATCGGAATACCGACCGCCGTGATGATAAAGCCGATCATGGCGGGAAGGACGTTCCGTCCGGCCAGCTGACCGAGATGAACGGGGAAAATCAGATTGCCGGCGCCGAAGAACATGCCGAACAGCGTTCCGGCCACCAGAATCTTCTGCTTGAAAGTAAGGTGTTTTTTCATTTTTTCTGCCTCCTTCTGTTTGCCGATATTTTATCACCCCTCTTGCATTCTGAGAAGTCCATGTTTATAATATGGGTATTAGAAAATGTAATAGATATGAAATGGAGCGGGGATGTATGGACAGCAAGAAACTGGAAATTCTCATGACGGCGATTGACCTTGGCAGCTTTACCAAAGCGTCGGAGGTGGTGGGCTACACCCAATCGGGGCTGACCCACATGATGGACGCCCTGGAACGGGAGGTGGGCTTTTCCCTGTTGCAGCGCGACCACAACGGCATCCAGCTCAGCCCTCAGGGGCGGCAGCTCATGCCCGCCATCCGGGAATTTTTGCAGGCCAATGCCAACCTGGAAAACCAGATCAACGCCATTTCCGAGCAGAAAAAGGAGGTCATCCGCATTGCGGCCTACGCCAGCATCGCCATGCACTGGATGCCGGAGCTGCTGTACCGCTACAAGCGCGTCTGCCCGGAGGTCAGCGTTGACCTTCGGATGGTGGATAACGCCCTGGAACCCTATGAGCTGCTGGAAAGCGGCCAGACCGACGTGATTTTTGCCAGCCGGCAGAACTACAGCTTCTGCGACTGGACGCCCCTGTACAATGAAAAAATGTATGCGATCCTCCCCAAGGACTACCCCCTCAACGGCCGCACAACCTTCCCGTTGGAGGAATTTTCCGGACAGGACTTCCTGATGCCCTACGGCAGATTTGACATTGACGTCAACGCGGCCATGGATTCCGTGGGCGTGAAGCTCAACGCCAGCGTTTCCCGGGTGGATGATGAGACGGTCATCCGGATGGTGGGACACGGGCTGGGTGTCACCATGATGACGGAGCTGATGATCCGGGGCAGGACGGACGATGTGCTGTGCGTTCCCGTGGAGCCGCCAAGGCTGCGGGAGCTGGGCATGGGCACCAGCCGCAAAATGAAGCTGACAGACGGTATGCAGAGCCTGAAGGACTGTATGCTTCAGTTCATCCATGACAGATCGTGATAGCGTTATGGGCGGTTTTCCCTGCGGGGCAAACCGCCCACAGCAATCGCACATTCTGACCGGTTTTCATTGGCGTTTTCTGGCATAATTTGTCATTCTTGGACAAAATGAAAAAATCCTTAAAAATCACTTGACAAATTCCTTAAGGTGGGCTATTATACAGAAGGTTAGCGAGAGCTAACCAATATTAACGCCAATTAGTTAGCGATAGCTAATTTATAGGCTCAGAAAAAGAGGGTGTTCTCCATGCCGCTTACGGTTGCGGATACCGGCGAGGAATACGTCATCAAGCGGATCGGCGGAAAGCCGGAAGTCAAACAGCATCTGGAGAATCTGGGCTTCGTCGTCGGCGGGGTGGTGTCGGTCATCAACACGATGAGCGGCAACGTCATCGTCAAGGTGAAGGAGTCCCGGATAGCCATCAGCCAGGAAATGGCACAGAAAATCATGGTTTAACGAGGAAAGAAGGAGGAATCGGTATGAAAACACTGAGACAGGCAAAGGTTGGCGACACCGTTACTGTGGTGAAGCTCCACGGCGAGGGCGCTGTCAAGCGCAGAATCATGGACATGGGCATTACCAAGGGCGTCACCGTTTACGTGCGGAAGGTTGCTCCCCTGGGCGATCCGGTGGAGGTCAACGTCCGCGGCTACGAGCTGTCGATCCGGAAAGCCGACGCCGAGATGATCGAAATCGAGTAAACCTTAGGGACGGAAGTCCTATTTCATTTGATAAAAGGTTAGCCAACACTAACAGAAGGAGCGTATCATGGATATCAGAATTGCCCTTGCGGGCAACCCCAACAGCGGCAAAACGACACTGTTCAATGCCCTCACCGGTTCCAACCAGTTCGTGGGCAACTGGCCCGGCGTCACCGTGGAGAAGAAGGAAGGCAAGCTGAAGAAGCATTCCGACGTCACCATCACCGACCTGCCCGGCATTTATTCTCTGTCTCCGTACACCATGGAGGAAGTGGTCGCCCGGAATTACCTGATCGAGGAGCGGCCCGACGCCATCCTGAATATCATCGACGGCACCAACCTGGAGCGGAACCTGTACTTAACCACCCAGCTGACCGAGCTGGGTATCCCCGTGGTTATCGCCATCAACATGATGGATATTGTCCGCAAGAACGGCGACAAGATCAACATCTCCGAGCTGTCCCAGGCGCTGGGCTGCAAGGTCGTTGAGATCTCCGCCCTGAAGGGGGACGGCGTTATGGCCGCTGCGGAAGCCGCCATCGACGCCGCGAAGAACGGCAAGACCGTTCCCATGCACACCTTCTCCGGTCCTGTGGAGCACGCCATTGCCCACATCGAGGAAGCGACTGTTCACGGCCTGCCCGAGGAGCAGCAGCGCTGGTACGCCATCAAGATCTTTGAGCGGGACGACAAGGTGATGCAGAAGCTGAACCTGACCAAGGACACCATGTCCCACATCGAGGCTGACATCGCCGCTGCCGAGAAGGAGCTGGACGACGACGCCGAGAGCATCATCACCAACGAGCGTTACGTGTACATCGGCGAGGTCATCAAGCGCTGCTACAAGAAGCACTCCGCCGGTCAGCTGACCACCTCCGATAAGATCGATAAGATCGTGACCAACCGCTGGCTGGGCCTGCCCATCTTCGCAGTTGTCATGTTCCTGGTTTACTACATCGCCATGGTCGGCGTGGGCGCTGCCGCTACCGACTGGGCAAACGACGGCCTGTTCGGCGACGGCTGGCACCTGTTTGGCATCGGCTCCTCTGCTTATAACGACGCTGCTGACGAATACGGCGCGGCGTCCCTGATCGTGGACGGCTATGACGCCTACGTGGAAAAGAACGGCGTTGCTCCCACCGGCGACTTCCCCTACGAGGTCGAGGATGAGGAAACCCTGGAGATCACCGAGGAGACCGCTTCCCTGGCTGACTACGAGAAAGCCGTTGCGACTCTGGACAGCTACGGCGAAGAGCCCGACCCCGCGAACTACGGCGTGTGGGTACCCGGTATCCCCGTTCTGATCGGCAATCTGCTGGAGAAGGCCAACGCTGCCGAATGGCTCAGCGGGCTGATTCTGGACGGCATCGTGGCCGGTGTCGGCGCGGTTCTGGGCTTCGTGCCTCAGATGCTGGTGCTGTTCCTGCTGCTGGCCTTCCTGGAAGCCTGCGGCTACATGGCCCGTATCGCGTTCGTCCTCGACCGTATCTTCCGGAAATTCGGCCTGTCCGGCAAGAGCTTCATTCCCATGCTGGTGGGTACCGGCTGCGGCGTTCCCGGCATCATGGCGTCTCGCACCATTGAAAACGAGCGTGACCGTCGGATGACCATTATGACCACCACCTTCATTCCCTGCGGCGCGAAGGTTCCCTTCATCGCCATGATCGCGGGCGCCCTGTTCGGCGGCAGTGCATGGGTCGCAACCTCCGCTTACTTCATCGGCATGGCTGCCATCGTTGTCTCCGGCATTATGCTGAAGAAGACCAAGATGTTCGCCGGTGAGCCTGCTCCCTTCGTTATGGAGCTGCCCGCTTACCATATGCCCACCGTAGTTAACGTCCTGCGCAGCATGTGGGAGCGGGGCTGGAGCTTCATCAAGAAGGCCGGCACCATCATTCTGCTGTCCACCATCTTTGTGTGGTTCACCACTTACTTCGGCTTCGTTGACGGCACCTTCCGGATGCTGGGCGAGGAGGAGATCGACTACTCCATCCTGGCTGCCATCGGCGGCGTGCTGGCTTGGGTGTTCAAGCCTCTGGGCTGGGGCAACTGGCAGGCGGCTGTCGCTTCCATCACCGGCCTGGTCGCCAAGGAAAACATCGTCGGTACGCTGGGTATCCTGTACGGCGGCGGAGACGGAACTGTGTATCAGAACCTTGCCAATGCTTTCAACGGCATTACCGGTTATTCCTTCCTGGTGTTCAACCTGCTGTGCGCCCCCTGCTTCGCGGCCATCGGCGCCATCAAGCGTGAGATGAACAACGCCAAGTGGACCTGGTTCGCCATCGGCTATCAGTG
>CAKTKX010000016.1 GCA_934572365.1 uncultured Oscillospiraceae bacterium | reverse complement strand
AATTCCTTATCGGAGACGTTAGACAGGTCTACGAATTCCTCGTTCAGCCATTTTCTGTTGAGTTTCATTGTTTTTCCCTCCTTAGAACTGGTTCAGGAACCGGATGTCGTTGTCGAAAATCAGTCTCAGGTCGTTGATCTTCATGCGGCCCATGGCCATACGCTCCAGACCCATGCCGAAGGCGAAGCCGGAATATTTTTCGGGGTCGATGCCGCAGTTTTCCAGAACCTTGGGGTGTACCATACCGGCGCCCAGCAGCTCGATCCAGCCCTCGCCGTGGCAGGTGGAGCAGACCTGACCGTCAATTTCGCCGGTGCCGTGGCATTTGTGGCACTGCATGTCCATTTCACAGCTCGGCTCGGTGAAGGGGAAGTGATGGGGACGGAAACGCATCACGGCGTCCTCGCCGTAGATTTTCCGCATGATGGTGGTCAGCGCGCCCTTCAGGTCGCCCATGGTGATGTTTTCCGCCACCACCAGACCCTCGATCTGATGGAACATGGGGGAGTGGGTCGCGTCGGCCTCGTCCTTGCGGAACACGCGGCCGGGAGCCAGCATACACAGCGGAGGCTTGTGCTTTTCCATGTAGCGGATCTGCATGGGGCTGGTCTGAGTGCGGAGCAGCACGCTGTCGTCATCGGTGAAATAGAAGGTATCGGAGCGGTCACGGGAAGGATGGCCTTCCTCAATGTTCAGGCGGGTGAAGTTGTAGTCCGCCAGTTCCACCTCGGGGCCGTCAACGACCTGATAGCCCAGACCCACAAAGATGTCCTTGATGGTTTGCAGCACCTGGTTCATGGGGTGCTGATGGCCGATGGATACGGCTTTGCCGGGGACGGTCACGTCGATGGCCTCGGCCGCCAGCTTGGCTTCCAGCGCGGCGGCGTGGATGTCGGCCTTCCGCTTTTCCAGCTCCTCCTCGATGCTTGCCCGGACGGAGTTCGCCAGCTGACCCATGACGGGGCGCTCCTCGGCGGAAAGCTTGCCCATCTGTTTCAGCACGGCGGTCAGCTCGCCCTTCTTGCCCAGCAGCTTGACGCGAAGATCTTCCAGAGCCGCCGGGGTGGCGGCAGCTTCCAGGGCTGTCAGGGCATTGGCTTTGATTTGCTCTAACTGTTCTTTCATACTGATTCCTCCTAAAAGGTTTACTACAAGTTTACTATAAAAAAATAGACCCTCCATCCCACAATCGGGACGAAAGGCATTCCTTCCGCGGTACCACCCGCAATTCGCCGAAACGGCGCGCTTTTCGGATGCAGACACATCCAAGACCGTTAACGCAGTCACGCGGCCAACTCTACTTTTCGTTCAAGCGGCAGCTCCTGGGAGAAAGCCCGGCATTGCACGCAAGCGGATCCCACCATCCCGCTCTCTCTGACGGCGCAAGCCAACACAAGGCAGCCCATTCAACGCTTTTTCCGTATCGCCCTCATATTAGCATATACGGCGAAAATATGCAAGCATTTTTTTCGCGGAATCCGCTGAAAACGGGAAATCTCTTGACGAAGAAGCGGGGGAGTGATATGGTTGGAGTATCGAAAAAACAAAGGAGTGCATTGCCATGAAATATGAATCCGTACAGCAGGCGCAGCAGGCTCTCAAGAAACTGGAGCAGACCCAGGCGGCGTATAACCACGCCCTGGGCGTTCTGTATCTGGACGCCACCACCGCCGCGCCCAGCGATACCTGGGAGGGACGGGGCAAGACCATGGAGGTCATGTCCCAGGTTACCTATGATCTGCTGGTGAACGATGAGAATAACGAGCTTCTGAGCTATCTGGAATCCCACGCCGAGGAACTGGGTGCCCAGACAAAGCGGGAGGTGGAGGTTCTGCGCAAGAGCTACGACCAGATTCGCCGTGTCCCGGCGGAGGAATACGTTGCCTATTCCGTGTTGATTAACGACGCCGAAGGCGTATGGCACAAGGCAAAGCTGGAGGATGATTTTGCCGCCTTTGCCCCCTATCTGGAAAAGATCGTGGATTATAACCGGAAGTTCGCCGGGTATTATCACCCGGAAATGGCGCCCTACGACGCGCTTTTGAACGAGTACGAGGAAGGAATGAACGTTGAGACACTGGACGCCTTCTTCGCCCAGCTCCGGCAGACCATCGTCCCCCTGATCGAGAAAATCCGGGCGGCGAAGCAGATGGACGATGCTTTCATTTTCCGCCATTATCCCGTGGAGATTCAGAGAAAGCTCTCCGATTATCTCATGGAGGTCATGGGCATTGACCGCACCCACTGCGGTATTGCCGAGACGGAGCATCCCTACACCACCAATTTCAATAACAAGGATGTGCGCATCACCACCCATTATCTCGAGGACAATCTGGTTTCCTCCATGTTCTCCGTTATCCACGAGGGCGGCCACGCCCTGTACGAGCTGGGGGCGGACGACTGCTACAATTATACCGCCCTGGCCGGCGGCGTGTCCATGGGCATTCACGAGAGCCAGAGCCGGTTCTATGAGAACATCATCGGCAGAAGTCCCGCCTTTGTCCATGCCATTTTCCCGAAGCTGAAGGAGCTGTTCCCGGAGCAGCTGGCGGATGTGGACGAAACCATGTTCTACCGCGCCATCAACAAGGCGGAGCCGTCTCTCATCCGTACCGAAGCCGACGAGCTGACCTACTGCCTGCACATCATGGTGCGCTACGAGATCGAAAAGCAGCTGATCGGTGGGACGCTGGCGGTCAAAGACGTTCCGGCGGAGTGGAAGCGGCTGTACAAGGAATATCTGGGCGTGGATGTTCCCAGCGACCGGGAGGGATGCCTCCAGGACAGCCATTGGAGCGGCGGCAGCATCGGCTATTTCCCCTCCTATGCCCTTGGCAGCGCTTACGGCGCGCAGATGCTGCACAAAATGCAGGAAGAAATCGGGGACATCTGGGAGGACGTGGCAAAGGGCGATCTGAGCAAGGTCACGGGCTGGCTGAGAAGCCATATCCACCGCTATGCCAGCTTCAAGAAGCCCGGCGAGCTGTTTGAATCCGTGTGCGGCAAGTTCGACGCGAAGTATTATACCGACTACCTGACGGAAAAGTACACGAAGCTGTACAATCTGTAATATGATCAGACGGCTGAATCACGAGACGGTTTTATCCCTCCTGCCCGACCGGAACCCCTGGGGACATAAGGGGGATTTCGGCAAGCTTCTGCTGCTGTGCGGCAGCCGGGGATACACGGGGGCGGCGTTTTTCGCCGCCATGGGTGCTCTGCGCTCGGGCGCGGGGCTGGTGTTTCTGGGGGTGCCGGAAAGCATCTACGGCATCGAAGCGGCGAAGCTCAACGAGCCGGTGATTTTCCCCATGCCAGACGTAGACGGCAGGCTCAGCGCCGATGCCGTGCCGGAAATTCTTTCGCGGCTTCCCCGGATGGACGCCGTGCTGGTCGGCCCCGGTCTGGGGCAGTCCGAGGGGACGCTGGCGGTGGTCAGGGCGGTGCTGGAAAAAGCGGAATGCCCGGTGGTCGTGGATGCGGACGGCATAAATGTCCTGCGGGCGCATAGAGATTTACTGCGCGGAAGGAAATCGCCCACCATCCTGACGCCCCATGACGGGGAATTTGCCCGCCTTGGCGGTATCATCGGGGAAGACCGCATGGCAGCGGCCGCTGCTCTTGCCGACGACCTGGGGTGCGTCGTCCTGTTAAAGGGTCACGAGACCTGCGTCACCGACGGCGTGGACGGTTATATCAACCCCACAGGGAATCCCGGCATGGCTGTCGGGGGAAGCGGGGACGTGCTGGCGGGTGTTATTACGGCGCTGCTGGGGGCAGGATTGCCGCCGCTGGAAGCCGCCGCCTGCGGGGCGTGGCTCCACGGGGCGGCGGGAGACCGGTGCGCGTCGGAGCTGGGGCAGTATGGGATGCTGCCCACGGACATGCTCAGCGCCCTTCCGCGACTTATGAAATAAGGCGGGGTTTCTTTGAAAAAATTCGCGGCGGCTGTGGCGGTGCTTGTATTTCTCACCGGGTGTTCCGGCGGGTCAAAGGAGATGCAGCGGGGACTTGACCTCCGCGCGGAGCTGCTGAAGGCTTCCGAATGCCGTTTTTCCTGCGAAATCACGGCGGCCTATTCGGACAAGGTGTACACCTTTTCCATGGACTGCCAGTGCGATTCTCAGGGTGATCTGACCTTCGCAGTCACAGCGCCTGAGACCATCGCGGGCATCACCGGCAGCATATCCGACGCCGGGGGGAAGCTGACATTTGATGACACGGCGCTGCAATTCGACCTGATGGCGGAGGATCAGGTGACCCCCGTCAGCGCCCCGTGGATCCTTATGAAGACACTGCGAAGCGGCTATATCACCTCCGCCGGGACGGACGGCGGGCGTCTGCGATTGACCGTTGACGACAGCTACGAGGACGACGCGCTCCATCTGGACATCTGGCTGGGGGAGGACGGTCGCCCGGAAAATGCGGAAATTCTCTACAAAGAACGGCGCATTCTGTCATTGAAGGTCACAAATTTTGAAACGGTGTAGCTTTTTGGAAAAACCGTGCATAGGATATTTTACCAGCGCGGCCGTATAAATCCGGCCATGGCGTGGGAGAATAGAATCACCGCGTTACATATGGATTCATCCGGTAGCGTGGGTATTGATGCACGGAGAGTGAACACTATGACGGAACCATCAGTCAAGCGGGGCGACATATTCTATGCCGACCTGTCGCCGGTCGTGGGCAGCGAGCAGGGGGGTACCCGGCCTGTTTTGATCGTGCAGAACGACACCGGAAACCGCCATTCCCCCACGGTCATTGCGGCGGCCATCACCAGCCAGACGGGAAAAGCCCGGCTTCCCACCCATATCAACATCGCGGGGGGAAGTGTGGGTCTGAGCAAGGATTCCATCATCCTTTTAGAGCAGATCAGAACCATCGACAAGCGCCGCCTGCGGGAACACATGGGACATCTGGACGAAAACCAGATGGCACAGGTGGACGACGCCATTGCCGTCAGCTTCGGGCTTCCCGGCGGCGGACGGGCAACGTGAGGTATTAACTGCATAACGAAGCCCCCTGCGGCATAGAATGCGGCAGGGGGCGTTGCATTTGGAAGAAAATTACGGCGTGTATTTCGGAAACCGTCCGGTTGGGAAGGTGCAGGTGACAATGCAGGGGCTTTACTATCATTTCCTGTGCCGCTGCCAGCTGACTGGGGACGTGATGTGCAGACTTTGGGTGAGCTGTGGGGACAAGCGGGAAAGTCTGGGGCTGGTGGTGCCGGTGGACGGCGGCTTCGGGCTGAATACCTCGCTTCCGGTCAAACGGCTGGGAGAAGGAGAGATGAATTTTTCGCTTCTGCCCAAGCATGACAAGCCCGCCGGAACATTTATCCCCATTTCCCCGGAGGAACCCTTTGCCTACATAGAGCGCCTGAAAAAAAGCTATCTGGTTCGGAAAGGGGAACAGGTGGGAATCGAACTTTCGGAGTAACAAAATGGCAGGAACGGTTTTCGTTCCTGCCGTTTTGACGTTACAGCTCGATTTCCAGTCCCACCGGGCAGTGGTCGGAACCCAGGATGTCCGAATAAATGGGCGTGGCGGTGATTTTGTCCGCAATGCGGTCGGAGACGAGGAAATAGTCAATGCGCCAGCCAGCGTTGTTTGCCCGGGCGTTGAACATATAGCTCCACCAGGTGTACGCGCCGATGGCGTCCGGATGGAGACGGCGGAAGGAGTCGGTGAACCCGGCATCCAGAAGCCGCCCGAAGCTCTCCCGCTCCTCGTCGGAGAAGCCCGCGTTGCCCCGGTTGGAGGCGGGATTTTTCAGGTCGATCTCCTTATGGGCGACGTTCAGGTCGCCGCAGGCGATGACGGGCTTGCGCTTGTCCAGCTCGCTGAGATATGCCCGGAAGGCTTCGTCCCATTTTAACCGGTGGTCAATGCGGGCAAGCCCCCGCTGGGCGTTGGGGGTGTAGCAGGTGACGAGGAAAAAGCCGGGATATTCCAGCGTAATGAGCCGCCCTTCGGTATCCAGCTCCGGCTGCCCTAAGCCGTATCCCACGGAGACGGGGGCTTGCTTTGCGAAAATTGCCGTGCCGGAATAGCCCTTTTTCTCAGCATAGTTCCAGTATTGGCTGTAGCCCTCCAGGGGAAGGGTGAGCTGTCCCGCTTGCAGCTTCGTCTCCTGCAAGCAGAAAAAGTCGGCGTCCAGGGCGGTGAAGGTGTCCAGAAAGCCTTTGCCCACACAGGCGCGCAGGCCGTTTGTATTCCAGGAAATGAATTTCATTTGGTTTCCTCCGTTGTGGAAGCGGTGCTGTCGTCAATGAGGGTCAGGCTGTCCCGGCGCATGGTGACGCTCCGGCTGCCGCTGGTGATGACGACCTCGTCCCCGCCGGTGATGGACAGAGTGGTCATGGTCAGGCAGGCACAGGCAAGGGTGAATTCCGTGTCCGTCACGGACTGGGCGGTGTCCGTCAGTTCCAGCGTGACGGTGCCGTTTTCCCGGCTGACCCCAAGAAGCCGCGTACCCCATGGCAGGGGAGAAACCAGCTCGTCGCTGGACGGGCCGATCAGGTACAGGGAGAGAAGATAGCGCAGATCGTTCGTGTGGCCGGAGGCCTCCCGCTGCTCGCTGGAGATCACACCGTCCTCAGCGCCGTACCGGTATTCCCGCCGGGGGTAGTAAAAGGTGACGGGGTTCTTCATCAGCTCGCCGGAACAGCCGGGCAGAAACAGGCACAGACAGAGAAGAAGATACAGGAACCGCTTCATGACTTATCCACCTCCGTGTCAAAGGCGGGGAAGGTGACGGTAAAAACGGTACCCTTGCCCACCGTGCTGGAAACGGCGATCTCGCCCCGGTTGCGCTGGACGATGGTGCGGACGATGGCAAGTCCCAGTCCGCTGCCGCCGCTTTTCCGGGAACGGGCTTTATCCACCCGGTAAAACCGCTCGAAAATGTGTTCCAGCGCGTCCTCCGGGATGCCCATGCCCGTATCGCTGACGGTGAGCACCGCGTTATCCTCCTGACGGCCGAGATGCACCGTCAGCGTTCCGCCGGGCAGGTTGTATTTAATGCCGTTTTCCATCAGATTGAAAACGATCTGGTACAGGTCGTCTTCCAGAATCAGGACGGGGGTGTCGTCGTCCAGCTCCAGGCAGAAGGTCACGCCCGACCAGCTGGCGTTTGTCCGGAGCATTTTCGCCACCCGCTGCACCGTGGGAGCCATATAGATGATCTCGCTTTCCTGGGGTTGGGGATTTTCGGCTCTGGCGAGGGAGAGCAGCTTGGCTGTCATGCGGTTTAAGCGGTCGGCCTCGTTGCCGATGTCCTCCACGAATTCCTTCACCGTGTCCATATCCATATTATTCTGCAAAATGGAATCGGTGAGCAGCTTGATGGAGGCCAGAGGGGTTTTCAGCTCGTGGGAAGCGTCGGAGACGAACTGACTGCGCTTGCGCTCGGAGGTTTGCAGTCGCTCCGTCAGGTCGTTGAATTCCTCCCCCAGAACGGTCAGCTCATCGCTGCCGCCCATGTCCACCTTGTGGGAATAATCTCCCTCCCGGATGATGCGCATGGAAGCCATGATCCGGTTCAGACGCTTGGAAAAAGCGTTGGAAAAAGCGACGGAAAAAGCCGCAACAATGATTTCCAGCATCAGTGTGATGCGGAAAAGGGTCTGTTGGAGAGATTTGATCAGCGCGCCCTGGGTGGTATCGTACTCCGTCATGTATACGCAGCCCACCACGGTGCCATAGTAGACGATGGGGGTCGCCGCCCGGGAATCGGTGATGCCGTCGTGATATGTCCATGTAAAGACGTTGTTCCCCTCCGGGGCCTGTTTGCTGACGGTAAGCGCCTGCAAAACCTCCGGAAGCAGAACGTAGGTGCCGACCGAAGCCCCGCTGCTGTCGTACAGCGCCGCGCCGCTGTGATCGGTGACCACGAGCCGGGTGACCTTCAGACTTTCCAGCTGATTGACGATGCCGGTCACGGTGGAGCTGTTCAGTACCTCCAGGGTGGAAATTTCATCGGAAGCCAGCAGACATTTTTCAATCATGGAGGCTTCCTTGCTCTGGTAGAACAGCTTGTGGCTGACGCCGGAGCAGTAGATATTCAGAAAAATCAGCACCACCAGCGTGACCGCCACATAGGTCATGGCGTACCGGAACTGGGTATTGCCGTAACCTCGAAAAACAGGTTTTTTATTTGCGGAAATAATAGCCAACGCCCCACTTCGTTAAAATGTATTTCGGCTCCGCCGGGTTTTCCTCCAGCTTCTCCCGCAGACGGCGGATATGCACGTCCACGGTGCGGATGTCGCTGCGGTATTCATAAGCCCAGATGGTGTCCAGCAGCGCTTCCCGGGAGTAGACCCGGTTGGGATTGCGCATGAGAAATTCGATGACGTCGAATTCCTTGGCGGTCAGGTCGGCCAGCTGGCCGTTTTTGTAAGCGTTCCGGGCGTCCAAATCCAGGGTGATGGTGCCGATGGTCAGATTGTTCCCCGCAGCCTTTTCCTCGCTGCGTCCGGCGCGGCGGAGGAGCGCGCGGATTCTCGCTTTCAGCTCCAAAATGTTAAAGGGCTTGGTCAGGTAATCGTCCGCCCCGTGGTCGAAGCCGATGAGCTTATCCATGTCGTCGCCCTTGGCGGTGAGCATGATGATAGGCACGTCGGAAAACTCCCGGATTTTGGCGCAGGCGGAAAGACCGTCCATGTTGGGCATCATCACGTCCAGCACCACCAGGTCGGGGTGCTGGCTCTGCACCGCCTGAACGGCTTCCAGGCCGTCGCTGCCGGTGATGACCTCGTAGCCCTCGTTCTGCAAATTAAAGCGAATGCCCTTTACCAGAAGGGCTTCGTCGTCTACCACTAAAATTTTCATTTTCATCCTCCAACGGTAATAAGGTCAAGTATGGCTTCCATGCGCTTTTCTCCGATGCCCTCCACGTTTTGTAACTCATCGGTGGAAAGAAAGCTGCCGTTCTCCTCCCGGTAGGCGATGATGCGCTGGGCAAGAACCTCCCCGATGCCGGGAAGCGCCGTGAGCTGCTCCGCGTCCGCCCGGTTGATGTCGATGGGGAAGGTGACGGCCACGGTCTCCGGGGTGGTCGGCTCCGGACAGGTGGTCTGGGGCGGGAGCGTCTGCATGGCGGCGGGAACGGACAGCTCCACGCTGCCGTGACTGCCGTTTCTGCCCAGAAAGAAGCCCAGGGTGAAGACGGCAAAAAGAAGGGTTACGGCGACAAGAATGCTGAGCCGCGGTTTTTTCATGGGAATCTGCCTCCCGGATTGACTAGAGGGGGAAAAGCTGTTATAATATCTCCATCATTATACACGACTTTTCACCGCCGGACAAGTCCGGCGAAGAAATATTGAGGGGAAAATATGAAAAAATTGAGATTGTTAAGCTTGCTTCTGTGTGTGGCGCTCCTCTGTCAGGCGGCGGTTCCGGCGTCTGCCGCGGAAACCGTCGCGTCTACCCAGGAAACGCAGCCCGCCGAGCAGCAGACTGCCCAGATTCCCTTCGGCCAGGTCTGCATCGAAAACGGCTGCCGCACCCTGAACGGTATGCGCCCTCTGGCGGGAAGCGACAGCCGGCTGGATACGGCGGTGGCGGCCTTCGCCTTTGAGACGAATACCGAGACGGTCATCTACTCCTACAATCCCGATACCAAGCTGCCCACCGGTACCCTTGCCAAGATTGTCACGGCGCTGGTGGCGATCGAAAACAGCAATCTGGACGATATCGTTACCTGCTCGGAAGGCATCCAGTCCAAGGTGCCGGGAAGCAGTCTGAAACTGAAGCCCAACCTGAAAAGCAGCGAGCAGCTGACCGTGAACGATCTGCTTCACGCGCTGCTGATGATCGGCGCCAACGACGCCGCCGTGGCGCTGGCGGAGCATGTGGCGGGTACCACCGAGCGTTTCAAGGAAATGATGAACGCCCGGGTCAAGCAGATGGGCTGCGTCACCACGGAGTTCGGCAACATCTCCGGCCTGGACACGGCAACATCCTACACCACCGCCCGGGAAATGGTGAAGATCACCATGGAAGCAACCAAAAATGAAACATTTGCAGAGATTTTCAAGACTGCGACCTACGATATCCCTGCAACCAATCTGGTTACTGAAAAGCGCAAACTGATCACACAGAACTTCTTGGTCGATAACCACGTTGTCCCCCAGTTCATGAGTACCCGCTATACCGGCGGCCTCGCCAGCAATACGGAAAATTCCGGGGCGAGTATTGCCTGCACGGCAAATTACAACAATATGAATGTGGTGTTTGTGGTTATGGGCGCTACCCGTACTATGAACCAGGAGACCGGCAATGTTGAAACATACGGCAACTTTGAAGAAGTGACCGATCTTGCCAATTACGTTTTCAACAATTACAAGGTCAACCGGATCATTTACGACGGCATGGCAGTGAACCAGTGGCCGGTGTCCGGCGGCGAATGCCAGGTGGTGGGACAGTCCTTCACGGATGTGGATACCGTGGTTCCCGCCGGTGTTCAGATGAAAAATTACGTCATGAACTACACCGTGGAGGGCGGCGGCATGACCGCACCTATCAAGAAGGACGATAAGATCGCCACGATGGAGGTCTGGTATCAGAATTCCTGCGTCACGGAGGTGGAGCTGTACGCCATGGCGGACGTCCGGGCGACGGGGGACACCGGCGTGTCCATCCGCTCCAACGGAGAGAAGGACGGCGTCGGCGGCTCCGGCGTGCTGTCCACCATCGGAACCATCTGCGTGATCGGTCTGGGGCTTGTGGGCGCGTATCTGGCCTTCAATTCCTTTATGCGCTCCCGCATCCGCGCCCAGCGCCGCCGGAGACGGGCAGAACGCAGGAGGAGCCGGTAACGATGCTGAACTGGGACGGACTGAAAAGCGTCTGCGCCGACTGCACCCGCTGCGGCCTGTGCGAGACGAGACATAACGTAGTGTTCGGCGTGGGGAATGAGGACGCGGACATCATGTTCGTGGGAGAAGGCCCCGGGGAACAGGAGGACTTGAAGGGGCAGCCCTTTGTCGGCCCGGCGGGAAAGCTGCTGGACGACATGCTGTGCATCATCGACCTGAGCCGGGAGACGAACTGCTATATTGCCAACATCGTCAAGTGCCGCCCACCCCACAACCGTGACCCGCTGGAAACGGAGCAGGACGCCTGCATCGGCTATCTGCGCAATCAGGTGGCGCTGGTAAAGCCGAAGATCATCGTCTGCCTTGGGCGTATCGCCGCCAAGCGGCTGATCGACCCGGACTACCGCATTACGAGACAGCACGGCCAGTGGGTGGAGCGAAACGGCGTCTGGATGACGGCCATTTATCACCCGTCGGCGCTCCTGCGGGATGTATCCAAGCGCCCGGAGACCTTTGATGATCTGCTCGCCATCCGGGCAAAAATCCGGGAGATCGGCGCAAATATGTAAAGTAAAAATCCGCTGTTTTCAGTTGCGAAAACAGCGGATTTTTGGCTTGTTTACAGGCTGATGCTGTCAATAAGTGCCAGTTCGTCGCTGGTAAAGGCAGTGTTCTGCGCCGCCTGGATGTTGTCCAGAACCTGTTCCGGACGGGAAGCGCCTGCCAGAACGCTGGTGACGATGCCGTCCCGCAGAACCCAGCTCAGCGCCATCTGCGCCAGCGTTTGTCCGCGCTGGGCGGCCAGATCGTTCAGCTTCCGAATCTGTTCCAGCCGTTCAGGGGTCAGAGCGCCCGCTTTCAGGAAGCGGCCGTCGGTCATAATGCGGCTGTCGGCGGGGATGCCTTTCAGATACCGGTCGGTCAGCAGACCCTGCGCCAGGGGAGAGAAGGCGATGATGCCCTTGCCAAGCTCAGCGGCGGTCTTTTTCAGACTGTTATTCTCAATGGTGCGGTCAAAAATGGAGTAGCGGTTCTGGTTGATGATGAAGGGGACCTTCAATTCCTCCAGAATCTTCGCGGCCTGGGCCATCCGCTCGCCGTCGTAGTTGGAAAGACCCACATACAGCGCCTTGCCGGAATGAACGGCCGTGGCGAGTGCGCCCATGGTTTCTTCCAGCGGGGTGTCGGGGTCGGGACGGTGGTGGTAGAAGATGTCCACGTATTCCAGACCCATCCGTTTCAGGCTTTGGTCGAGACTGGCAAGCATGTATTTGCGGCTGCCCCATTCGCCGTAGGGACCCGGCCACATGTAATAGCCTGCCTTGGTGCTGACGATGATCTCGTCCCGGTAGACGCCCAGGTCGTCTCTCAGGATTTGGCCGAAATTCCGCTCGGCGCTACCGTCTGCGGGGCCGTAGTTGTTGGCAAGGTCAAAGTGGGTCACGCCATGGTCGAAAGCGGTGCGGCAAATTTTCCGCATGGTATCGTAGCAGCCGGTGTCGCCAAAGTTGTGCCACAGGCCGAGGGACACGGCGGGCAGCTTCAGGCCGCTTTTGCCCGTGCGGTTGTAGGGCATGGAATCATATCGGGTTTCAGAAGCGATGTACATGATGAAAACCTCCTTTATGGGGTCATTGTACCGCATTGCGGGAAAAATGTCAACGCGGGGAAAGGAAAAGCACCCTCCCCGAAGGAAGGGCGCGGCAAAGGTTAACTTACTCATTATGGCTGCCGGTGACGGAAAACTCCACCCACTCGGCAATGTTCGTGGCATGGTCGCCGATGCGTTCAAAGTATTTGGCGATCATCAGAAGATCCAGAGCGTATTCTCCCTCAGCGGGGTTCTTGGCGATCATGTCGATCAGCCCGCTTTTGATCCGGGTGAAATAGTTGTCCACCACGTCGTCGTGCATCTGTACGGCCTTGGCGAGGTACACATCCTGCTTGACGTAGGCGTCCACGCTGTCCGTGACCATGGCGATGGTCTCCTTCGCCATCTCCCGGATCTTGGGGTATTCCTCATGGGGATGGGCGATCATGCAGGGGATGATCTCCACAATGTCCTCCGCCTGATCGCCGATGCGCTCCATGTCCGTGATCATTTTCAGCGCGGCGGAGACGGAACGCAGATCCCGCGCTACCGGCTGCTGGCGCAGAAGCAGACGCATACAAATCGTCTCGATTGTGCGCTCCTCCTCGTCAATTTTCGCGCCGACCTTGGAAACCTTTTCCCCAAGCTCTTTGTTATAGGCAACCAGCGCCTGAGAGGCAAGGGAGATGATCTCCTCGCACAGCGCCCCCATTTCCGTCAATTCCTGATTCAGCAGCAGAAGCTGCTCTTCAAATAGTTCCCGCATTATCCGAACCTCCCCGTGATGTAATCTTCTGTCCGCTTGTCCAGCGGCTGAGAGAAAATCTGTTCCGTCCCGCCGAATTCCACCAGCTCGCCCAGAAGGAAGAATGCGGTGTAATCGGAGATACGGACAGCCTGCTGCATGTTGTGGGTAACGATGACGATGGTGTAGTTTTTCTTGAGAGACGCGGCCAGTTCCTCGATTTTCAGTGTAGAAATGGGGTCGAGGGCGGAGGTCGGCTCGTCCATCAGAAGCACCTTCGGTTCCACCGCCAGGGCTCTTGCGATGCACAGCCGCTGCTGCTGGCCGCCGGAAAGGCCCAGAGCGTTCTTTTTCAGCCGGTCTTTCACTTCGTCCCAGATGGCGGCATCCCGGAGGGAACGCTCCACGATCTCGTCCAGCTTGGCTTTGTTGTGAATGCCGTGGGTGCGGGGGCCGTAGGCGATGTTGTCGTAAATGCTCATGGGGAAGGGGTTGGGCTTCTGGAACACCATGCCCACTTCCTTGCGCAGATTGTTGACCTCTGCCTGAAAAATGTCCTTGCCCTCGTAGCGCACACTCCCCGTGATCTTCACGCCGGGGATCAGGTCGTTCATGCGGTTCAGGGTTTTTAAGAATGTGGATTTGCCGCAGCCGGAGGGGCCGATGAGGGCGGTGATGCTGTGCTCCGGGACGGCGATGTTGATGGATTTCAGTGCCTGGGTATCCCCGTACCAGAGGCACAGATTTTTTGCGGTAATAATGTCAGCCAATTCGATTCTTCCTCCCATAATACTTACTTACCAGAGACGCGGACAGGTTAATGAGAAATGCCAGCACCATCAGAATGGCGGCAATGGCAAAGGCAACACCGAATTCTCCCTGTTCCTTGGCGTAGACGTACAGGGCAACCGTCAATGTCGCGCCTGCGCTCTTCCTCGCGGCCCAGAAGCCGCCCACCACATGGGCAAACCCGGCGGTGAACAGCAGCGCGGCGGACTCACCCAGGATACGGCCGATGGAAAGGATGCAGCCGGTGACGATTCCGTCCACGCAGTTGGGAAGCACCACCGTGCGGATGACCCGCCATTTTCCTGCGCCCAGGCCGAAGGCACCCTCCCGGTAGCTCTGGGGGACGGTTTTCAGGCTTTCCTGAGTGTTGCGCATGATGGTGGGCAGGTTCATGATGACAAGGGTCAGCGCGCCCGCCAGCAGGGAAGTACCCATGTTGTTGGAAAACAGAAGCATACCCACAAGGCCGTAGATGATGGAGGGAATGCCGGAAAGGGTCTCGGCGGCGTACTCAATGACGGCGACGACCTTTTTGTTATGGGCGTACTCCGTCAGATAGATCGCAGCGCCCACGCCTAGGGGAAGCACCAGAACCAGGGTGTAAATGATGATGTACAGGGTGTTGAGAATGTCCGGCAGAATGCCGATGCGGTCGGCCAGATAGCTGGGCTTGGTGCTGAGCAGCTCCCAGGTGATGTTGGGGACGCCCTTTGCCAGAACGTAGACCATGAGAAACAGGGTCAGTCCGGCGGTCAGCGCGGTGGCAAGATACATGCCGCCCCGAACCGTCCAGAGAAACAGCTTTCGTTTTTTGGAAATCATTTTGCTTTGTCTCCCTTCAGGAAGAAATTCAGAGCGGCGTTGATGAGCATGATGAACAGGAACAGCACCAGGGCGATGGAGAACAGCGCCTGCTTTTGCAGGCCGCTGGAATAGGACATTTCGCTGGCCACGGCGGTGGTGAGGAAGCGGACGCTCTGAAACAGGGAGGTGGGCATATTGGGGACGTTGCCCGCCACCATCATGACGGCCATGGCTTCGCCGATGGCTCTGCCCACGCCCAGCACCACGGCAGCGGCAATGCCGCTTTTGGCGGCGGGGACGGACACCCGGAAGTAGGTTTCCTCCGGCGTTGCACCCAGGGCAAGGGAAGCGTCCTCGTATTCCTTCGGCACCGCTTCCAGGGCGGTGACGGACATTTTGATGATGGAGGGCAGGATCATCACGGCCAGAACGATAATGGCGGCGAACAGGCTGGAGCCGTCGGGAATGTGAAAGAGCTTCCGCAATCCCGGCACCAGCACCATCATGCCGACCAGGCCGTAAACCACGGAAGGGATGCCCGCCAGCATGGACACCGCCTGCTCCATAAAGCGTTTGACGGGCTTCGGCGCCATTTTTGCAAGATACACCGCCGTTAAGAATCCAATCGGCACGCCGAGAATGACGGCTCCGGCGGTGCCGTAGACGCTGGTGAGAATGAAGGGGAGAATGCCGTACTCCGGCTGCGCCGCCGTAGACGCCCATTTCTTGCCGAACAGAAAGGGAACCAGTCCGATCTGCCGAATGGCGGGAATGCCGGAAATGATTAAATATATGGTGATCAGAAGCACGCAGCCTACGGTAATCAGTCCGAGAATCAGGAAAATACCATGGACAACGGCCTCAAAAGCGTTTGATTTGTGTTTCATGTTATCAGCCTTTCGAGAAGGTTTACCATTTTACCGAATTGAAAAGTTGGCTCCCCCGTGTGGGGGAGCCGTTGCTCGTTTGCTTAGCCGTTGGCGGGAACCACACCGGAGGCGGTGATGATGTCATTGGCCTGACCCTTGGTGGCATAGTCGAAGAATGCCTGGGCGACGGGGCTCAGCGTAACGCCTTCCTTGGTGACCAGAACGAAGGGACGCTGGATGAGGTAGGTGCCGTCCTTGACGGTCTCTTCGCTGGGGGTCACGCCCGCGACCTTCAGAGCCTTGACAGAATCCTTGACGGAGGCCAGGGAAGCGTAGCCGATGGCGTCGGGGTTCTGGGCGACCGCGGTGATGACGTCGCCGGTGGAGGTCAGCTCCTGACGGTACTGGCACTTGTCAACGGTCTCGGTCAGCTCCTCGAAGCCGCTGCGGGTGCCGGAGCCGGCTTCACGACCCACCAGAACGATCTCGGCGTCGGCGCCGCCGACCTCGGACCAGTTGGTGATTTCGCCGGTGTAGATCTTGGCGATGGTCTCAATGTCCAGGTCTTCCACGGTGTTGGCGGGGTTGACGATCACGGCGATGCCGTCGTAGGCAAGAACGGTGCCGACCAGGCCGGACGCAACCTCGGAATCCTTCAGCGCACGGGAGGACAGGCCGATGTCGCAGCGGCCTTCGGAAACGGCGGTGATGCCGGAGCCGGAGCCGGTGGGGTTATAGGTGAAGTTTACGCCGGAGTTTGCTTCCATGAAGGCTTCGCCCAGAGCGCCGATGACCTTCTCCATGGAGGTGGAGCCGTCGGTGGCGACGGTGCCGGAGAGCGCGGCGGGGGCTTCGGTCTGAGGAGCGGCGGTGGTCTGTGCCGCAGTCCCGGCAGGAGCGGCCGTTGTGGCGGCGGGCTGGCTCTGAGAGCAGCCTGCC